>JAAZBK010000327.1 GCA_012513855.1 Acidimicrobiales bacterium | reverse complement strand
GGCGGGATGGCCAGGATGTCGACCAACATGTTCGGGTTGTAGAACTTGGTGGTCACGATCATCGACTTGGGGCACGTCGAGTGGCAGTTCTTCTCCAAGATGTCGGGCCGCCCCATGGCCTCCCACTGGTCGACGGCCACGCAGCGGTTGAACGTCATGATGCCGACGTCGGGCTCGGGCATCTCGAAGGTGAGGTCGAACGCCTTGCCCGGCAGGGCGGTGGCGTCGATGTGGAGGTCCTTCATCCAGTCGGCCACGGTGTTGCCGGTGATGCCGAAGTGCTCCTCCTTGAGCTTCTTGGCTCCGGGCAGGACCGTGTCGCCCCACAGCGTGAACTGGATGTCGAACATGGTGTCGAGCCCGTAGCGGACGGTGAGCTGGGTGGCCCACGCCTCGATGCACTGGAGCAGGTACTCGTGGCTACCGAGCACCCACTGCACCAATTCGGGCTTGGTGAGCTCTCCGGCGTCGAGTCCGGGGCTGAACACCCCCGTGTAGTCGACCCGCGTGGTGCCGCGCGCGGCTTCGGGCACAGCCGCGTTTGGGTCTGCGTAGGGCTCGACCGTGGGCAGGTACTCGCCGCGCATCCGGGCGATCTCGGGGACGATCTGGTCGTTCCACGCCGTCCACTCGATCTCGGCGGTGACGTCGGCGCCGTAGCGGCGGGAGACCTCGGCGAACCACCCGTCGAGGCACAGCGTCGTGTAGTTCTCGACGTAGGGCACGTAGCGGGTGGCCAGCGCCTCGCTCGAGAAGTCGGTGAAGCGGAAGTCGGGCCGGAACTCACCGCTGTAGTCGGACAGCTCCGCCCCGGAGTCGACGTCGGTCTCCTGGCGGACGTCCATCCGGGCGAGCGGGAAGGTGACGGTGTCGTCGACCGCCTTGGGGAACTTGGGGAAGTTGACGAGATCTACGCCCAGCATCAGGACGAAGTCGTCGGCCACCACCTCCTCGGCTTCCAGGTGGGCCCCGGGCTTGCGGATGGCCAGGAGCTCGTCGATCCCGGCGACCGCTTCCTGAGATTCGGTGGAGTTCGGGTCCATGCATCCAGGCTAGCCAGACGGCTAGCTCTTGGCTAGCTGTTCGGCTAGGAACTTCGACGCGTGTGGGTAAGGTCGGCCGATGGCCGGCCCCACGTCGACTCCCACCCTCGCCGAGCTGGTCGCTCGGTACAGCGAACCGAAGCGCCGAACCATCGACGTCGCCCACCAGCTCTTCTCGACCCACGGCGTCGGTGGCACGTCGCTGCAGATGATCGCCGACGACCTCGGGGTCACCAAGGCCGCCGTGTACCACCAGTTCCGGGCCAAGGACGAGATCGTGCTGGCCGTGATCGAGGTGCAGCTCGCCCCGCTCGAGGCTGCACTCACCACCGCACTCGAGCAGGCTCCCGGGCCCGATCGACGTCTTCGCCTGCTGTCGTCGCTCATCGAGGTGGCAGTGACCAACCGGTCGTCGCTGAGCACCCTCCAGAGCGACCCGGTGCTGTTCCGGTTGCTGGGCGAGCACCCACCGTCGCAGAGGTTGTGGCGGGAGGTGTTCGGGGAGCTTCTGGGCGACGGGCTCGGCGCTCAGGCCCGCATCCGGGCATCGGTGATCGCGGCCATCCTCGGCACGGTGTCGTTTCCGCTGGTGGCCGACCTCGACGACGCCACCCTACGAGCTGAGCTGATCCGCATCGCCACCCCCCTGCTCACCGGGTAGCGAGCCGCTCGGCAGGGGCTCCTCGCGGGTCGAACCCGACCATTTCGGCGACGGTCCGTGACCCTTCCGCGACGCTGTGTGTCGCCGGCCAGGCTGACCTCTTCGGGTCCTTCGACCGAGCCGGCCGTCGGGAGACACCTGAAACGCCTGTTACGGTCGACCGCATGGGCGAAAATTCCTCAACGACCTTTTGGCGCGCACTCACGGCACTGGCCGTGGTCACGACCCTCGGGCTCGGCGCCTGCGGCGGCTCAGATGGCGATGATGCGTCACCGGACACGACGGCGGCCCAGGACACGAGCGGAGCAACGCCGTCGGAGTCCGGTGGCGACACCGACGAGTCGTCCGGCGGGCAGGAACCGACCGACGCCGACGTTCCCGACCCCGTAGCGCTCCTCCCCCTGGAGGCCCGCGTGCCGGACGGGTTCCGGCAAGGCGCGGCCAACTGCGATCCCGGGTACCCCAACGATCCGAACCGCGGCGAGGAACCTGACTTCGAGGGCGGCGCAGACCGGTACTCGAGCTGGTTCACCTACGCGGTGCCCGAGGAGTGGGGCTCCGCGGGCCGAGGCAGCGCGGGAAGCGGTGGCATCACCGGTACCGACGAGGATCGAAGGTTCGACTGGGATGCCGAGAACAGCTCGCGCGGGACCATCGAGGTCGCGGTCGATTGGGATTCGAGGAGCCCCGACGGCGAGGTCCTCGATTGGGAAGGCGAACCGTGGACGACCTTCGACTACAAGTCGAGCGTGGGTGACGACGAGGCCACCATCACCTTCGAGAAGGTCGCCACCGTCACGGTCGGAGACCAAGAAGCCGACCTCTTCTACCTGGACCCCGCGCAGGCGCCCAACCACGTGTCCCAGACCGAGTACCGGGTGCGCCTGGGCGTGCTCGAGCTACCACGGAACCAGGGGCTCGGCGAGTTCCCGTTGGTCCCCTACTCCGTGGTGGTCACCATCAGCTTCGACGCATCGGAGACCCCGGTCGACCAGGCCACCGTCGAGAAGATCGTGGAATCGTTCACCCTCCCCGAATGCACGTGGGAGGCCACGCTCCTGGCCCACGAGATGATCGTGGGGGTCGACCTCAACGGAGACGGACACGTCCGTTCGGCCGAAGACCTCCAGGCCGAGCTGGAGGAGCAGCTGGCCGAGATGCAGGAGAGCAGCGAGGCCGGGGACTCCTGACCGAGCCCCGGCTCGGCCGACGCCGCCTGATCGAGCGGAACCCGCCCCACCCAAGGAGTTAGATGTCGCGCAAGAGGTCCTGGCCAGCATTCGCCGTCGTCGGGGCTCTGGTCCTCGCTGCGTGCTCGACGGGAGGGGTGGACACCAGAACGCCCGCGCCCACCCCCGAAGGCAACACCGCCGGACCCGACGACGCCTCGGCTGCGATCCCGGGCCTCACCGAGGTGGAGCGGGGACATCTCCTCGACGACGGAGACACGACATGGGATGTCAGCTACTCCGACGACACCACGCTCGTGGCCGGTGAAGGACTGGACGCGTTGGTCGCCACCGACCGGTCGGCGGGCACGTTCACCTTCGACACCGCAGCCATCGAAGCCACAGGCCTCGACCTCGCCGAAGGCCGCGTGCTCCTGGTCGCCGGCCAGGCGCTGGGCCGGATCACCTCGGTCCGCTCGGAAGGCGCGGAGACGGCGGTCGACACCGAACCGGCGTCGTTGGCCGACGTCATCGAGGACGGCACGGTGGCGTGGGACGTGCCGATCGAGTTCAGCTTCGACGACTTCCTCACCGAACCGACCGACCGCGACAGCAGGCGACCCGACGGGCTCAGGTCCAACGCCACGCCTGCGGTCGTGCCGGCGGCCACCCCGGCCCGGGCGCAGTTGACCCAGATCTCGATGCGCCACCCCGATGGGCGCATCGTCCCGGTTCGATCCAGCGAAGGCGATGACGGCGACATCGTCCCCGAGCTGGAGGTGAAGCCCGAGGACGGGTCGGTGGCGTGGACCTACGGATCCCACGGCAACAAGTACCAGTTCCGACTCACCGCCAAGGGAGACTCCGTCGACATCCTCGTCGTGGTCTCGCGAGGTGGCGACGACCCGACCATGGCGTTCCGCGCCGAGGGCAGCATCGGCAGTCTCCGGTCGACATCATCGAGCTCCTACACAGGGGGCGAACTGACCGGATCCGACATCGAGCTCAACGACCTGACGAGCAACCTCGACCTGTCGATATCGGTGGCGGCCGCGGGAGTCTCACCGGTCGAGCTCGAGGTTCCGGTTCCGATGCTCACCTACACGTGGCTGGTCGGCCCGGTTCCCGTCACCCTCGACCTATCAGCGGACATCATCGGAAACGTCAGCGCCACCGCCCAAGCGTCCGCAACCGCGAAGGCGTCGTTCAGCTACAGCGGCGACGCCGGCTTCAGCTTCGAGGGAGCGGGGGTCTCCGCATCGGGGGCGACCGACATCGGCGAGATGGACCCCGACCCCGCAGACTCAGCAGCTCCCATGGGCATCGACGTCGACGCCCAGTTCGGCGTGGCGTTTCCGAGCGTGTCCCTGTCGATCCTCGGCCAAGGCGTCGTCCCGCACCTCCACGCCGGCGTGGTGATCGGTTCCCGGCTCGAATGGGGTGACCCGGCCGCCGGTTTCGCAGCATCGTCGATCTGCAAGTCGGGCTACGCACGGATGGAGGTGGTCGGAGGGGTCGACCTGGTGGTCCTCGGCCACACCCTGGCCGAGAAGGAGCACGTGATCTTCGAGGACGAGAGACGGGGCCAGGGCGACGGCTGCCCAGAAGATGCGGGCTGAACGAGGCCGAGCCTGGGGTCAGGCGTGACGGGCGACCTCGTGGGCCAGCATGGCGTCGATCGAGTCGGCCGGGGGGTCCGGTAGGACGACGTCGCCGTGCTCGCGGCTGGGTAGCAGCACCACCGCGGTGCCCGGACTGGTGACAACGCCGCGCTGGTTGGTGATGCGCAGCTCCAGGTGGACCTCGCTGCGCACGCCGGCCTCGGTCTCCACCTGCTCCTTGGACACCACCTCGCCCGTGAGCCACGACGTGTCGCCGATGAAGTTGAACCGGCGGTGCTGGCACTCGAACTTCCAGAGCCAGGCGTCGTCGCCCATCCAGTCGGTGACGAGGTGGGTGAGCCACACCTCGCGCAGCGCGCCGTAGTCGTACGACGTGGGCAGGCCCAGCTCCTGGGCGCGCGCCGGCTCCCAGTGGAGGCGCTGAACCGTGTCGGGGACGTTCAGGCCGTTCGGCGGGTACAGGCCCGGCGCCTTCTGGCGGACCTTCCAGGCCAGGCGGAAGCTGCCGGGCGGGGTGAGCTGCATGCCCCAGCCGAGGTGCCAGACCACCACGTCGGTGGTGGTGAGCGGACCCTTCACCTTGGGGTCCACCGCGTCGCCCACCTCGACGTCCTCGAACCAGCGGACCTCCGCGCCCCGGCGGGTCTCGGCCGCGTAGGCGGCATCGATCTCGGCCAACTGCTCGGGCGTGTAGGGCTCGGGCAGGTCGTGTTCCTTCTTCCGCTCCTTGGTGGCGGATCGCTCGGCGTTGATCCACGTCCCCCTACGAATCGCGTGCAACGGCCCTTCGGGCAGCGCGTAGATGAACGAGTGGTGGACGTGGGCGCTGCGGCCGCCGAAGTCGCTGGTGCGGTCGGACACCCCGACCTGCGAGCGCAGGCAGAGCAGTTCGTCGCCCAGGCGCAGCGGCCGCCACCACTCGAAGCCCTGCACCGCCTGGTACGAACCGAGTCCGGCGAACGGGTCGCCCTTGAGCACCGCCTTGTTCTCGGGCGGCTGCGGCCTGGGTGATGCGTCGTGGCCCATGGTGTAGAGGAACGCGGGCGGGGCCACCAGGCCGGCCCAGCGGGTGCCGGCGGCATGGTCGGGGTCGCAGTAGAGCGGGTTGTCGTCGCCGTAGCCGTAGGCGAAGTGGCGGACCCCGTCCCGCGACACCTCGTCGTTGTGGGGCGGGTTCGGCAGCTTGATGGGCACCCCGATGCGCTTGCGGGAGCGCTCGAAGCTGTCGTCGGTGAGCTTGCCGTAGCCGGGGTCGGCGGTGTCGGTCACTGCGTCGGTCACTGGCTGGCTCCTGGGCTCGATGATGGGCCGTTCGATGCGAAGAGGTCGACGATGGCTTCGGAGTAGGCGGCGCTGCGGCGGGGCGACACAAGGAACGACGGCGCCGAGTGGAACCGCAGGTCCGGTAGGCGCCGGCGCCGGGCGATCTGGTCCCGCGCGTCGGCCGAGGTGCCGTGGATGGCGATGGCGTCGAGCATGTCGGCCGGCACCTCTGCGGCCATGGCGTCGAAGTCGCGAGCCTTGAAGGCCTCCCGCACAGCGGCCACGCCGGCTTCCCAGCCATGGAGGGCGATGAGGGGGTCGTAGGTCTTGACGGTGACGTAGAAGCCGATCATCAACCTGGCGTCTCGCTCGGCGCGCTCGGGATCGTCGTCGTCGACCGCGGTGATGACCCAGCCCCAGCGGCGCAGATCTGTCGGGTCCCGGTCGGCGGTGGCTGCGCCCTCGGCCAGGTTCGGGTCGACCACCTCGTCCCACCAGCGGTCGGTGAAGATGCCGTGGCCGATCACGCCGTCGGCCACCCGGCCGACCACCTTGAGCATCCCCTGGTTGAAGGCGCCCAACACGATCGGCACGTCGAGCGGGCCGAGCACCGGCGCCGCGATGGTGGCG
Organism: Acidimicrobiales bacterium; assembly: GCA_012513855.1. Lineage (GTDB taxonomy): Bacteria > Actinomycetota > Acidimicrobiia > Acidimicrobiales > Iamiaceae > Aquihabitans. The sequence continues at coordinate 28,833 of JAAZBK010000327.1, read as the reverse complement.
TCGATGTCGTAGAACTCGCCGTGGTGGCGGATCGGCTTGCCGTTGGGTGCGCTGGTGAACGCCCGGATTGCCTGGACCAGGTCGGCCATGCGACCGAGCGGTCGGTCAGCCGGCACGGAGAACCAGTCCTCGTTCATGCGCCGGGTGCCCGAGCCGAGGCCGCAGAAGATCCGGCCGGGAGCGATCTTGTCGGCGTGGCGCAGACCGGAGGCGTGCACGAACGGCGAACGAGCGAAGGCGTACGCCACGCCGGTGCCGACGCGGGCGGTGGTGGTGTTGGCCGCCATCTCGGCGAGCGCCACGTAGGCGTTGCCGTCGGCGAACTCGCCGGTGCAGAACGCGGCGCAGCCTGCAGCTTCGGCCCGCTGGCCGACCGTCGCCCCTGGCCACCTCATGCCCCAGGACTGGCTCGTTCCGCTGGTCATGGCTTCTCCTCCGACGGTCGGCCCGCTCCGCCGCTCGCGCCCCGCGCCACCTGGCGGAAGGGGACGTCGGCATCGGCGGCGGGCTCTCGGGGTAGGCCGAGCGTGCGCTCGGCGATGATGTTGCGCTGGATCTCGTTGGTGCCGCCGCCCAGCGAGGGGACGAACGACGACAGCGCGGTGGTCACCACCCGACCACCGTCGGGTGAATCGGCGCCCGCCAGCATCCCGGCGGCACCGACGATTGCCAGCGACAGGTCGCGCGACTCGTGCGCCAGCGCGGCCAGGTCGAGCTTGATGGCCGACCCGTCGAGCGACGAGCTGACCCTGGCCCGGGCCAGGTCCCGCATCCGCCGGCCGTTGAGCCGGTGGGTCTCGGCGTGGACGTAGAAGCGGATGAGCTGATCCCTGAGATCTGGCCGGTCGTGGGCTCCGTACCGCCGGGCGAGGTCGAGCATGGCCCGGCCGCCGAGGAGCGGGGCCTGGCGCTTGGGGGCACCACCTACCGAGCGACGCTCCTCCACCAGTTCTCCCACCGGGCGATCGAGATGGCCACCCAGCGCACCGGCGGCCACCACCACCGCGCCCCTACCCGCGCCGGCGGCGGTGGAGGCCCGTTCGTGGGCGAGCGTGGTGCGGGCGACGTCCCAGCCGCCACCGAGCGGGCCGATGACGTCGTCGACGTGGAAGCGGGCGTCGGTGAGGAAGACCTCGCTGAACTCGGCGGCCCCGTTCATCTGCACCAGGGGCCGCACCTCCACCCCGGGCTGGCGCATGTCGATCAGCGCATAGGTGATGCCGCGGTGCTTGGCTACGTCGAAGTCGGTACGACACAGCAACATGCCGAAGTCGCTGGTGCCCGCCCGGGAGTTCCAGACCTTCTGCCCGTTCACCACGAAGTGGTCGCCGTCGCGCTCGGCCCGGGTCGACAGGCTGGCCAGGTCGGACCCGGCCCCGGGCTCGGAGAAGAGCTGGCACCACTGGACCTGCCCGAGAGCGAGCGGCTTCACGAACCGTTCCCGCTGCTCTGCGCTGCCGTGCTCGATCACCGTGGGTCCGCCCATGTTGGGTCCGGGACCCTCCGGGGCGACGATCACTCCGGCCGCGGCGAGGGCGGCGGCCACCGCCCGACCGTCGGCCGCGGAGGCGCTGGATCCGCCGAGGCCAACCGGCCAGGTGGGGAACGCGTACCCGGCCTCGAAGAGGAGGCGCCACCACTCCGCGAGGGTGAGGTCGGGCGCCCAGTTCTCCTCTATCCAGCGTTCGACTGCGCCCATCGTGCCCTTCCGCGCTACCGGGTTAAATAGGACAGTATATTCTCTGGCTCTGTGGACTTCTCTCTGACCGAAGCCGAACAGGACCTGTCCGAGCTCTGCCGCGACTTCGCCGATCGCGAGATCGCCGGCCGGGCCCCGGCAGCGTGGGAGCGGGCCGAGTGCCCCACCGACCTCCTCCGGGAGATGGGCCAGCTCGGGCTGCTCGGCATGCTGATCCCCGAGGAGTGGGGCGGCATCGGCATGACGACGGTCGGCTTCGTGGCCGCGCTGGAGAGGCTCGGCCACGCCGATCAGTCGGTGGCCGCCGCGTTCCAGGCCCACGTCACCATCGGATCGCTGCCGCTGCTGCTGTTCGGCACCGACGAGCAGAAGGACCGCTGGCTGCGCCCCCTGGCCGAAGGGCGGATGCTCGGGGCGTTCGGCCTGACCGAGCCCGACGCCGGCTCCGACACCCGCGGCATCAGCACCAGGGCCGAGCGCAAGGACGGCGGCTGGCTCATCAACGGACGCAAGGCGTTCATCTCCAACGCTGGTACCGACATGTCGTTCGGCGTCACGGTCCTGGCCCGCACCGAGTCCACCGACAAGGGTCCTCGCTTCGCCAGCTTCGTGGTCGAGAAGGACACGCCGGGCTTCACCATGGGCCCCAAGCTCCCTGGCATCGGCTGGAAGGGCCTCGACACGCGGGACCTGTTCTTCGACGACGTCTGGGTGCCCGACGACCACCTGGTGGGCGACCCCGCCCTCGGCCTCGGCCAGTTCCTGCGCACGCTCGAGGTCGGCCGGATCTCCATCGCCGCCCTGTCGCTGAGCCTCACCCAGGCAGTGCTCGACCTGTCGCTCGCCTACGCCGCCGAGCGCAAGCAGTTCGGCCAGCCCATCAACCAGTTCCAGGCCGTCCAGTTCAAGCTGGCCGACATGGCCACGGAGCTCGAGGCCGCCCGCTGGCTCACCTACCGGGCTGCCTACCTGCGTGACACGGGCCAGCCGTTCCTCAAGGAGGCGGCCATGGCCAAGCTCAAGGCCAGCCGCCTCGCTGCCGCGGCAGCGTCGGAGGCGGTGCAGATCCACGGCGGCGTCGGCTACATGCTCGACTCACCGGTGGCCCGCTTCTACTGCGACTCCAAGGTCCTCGAGATCGGCGAGGGCACCAACGAGATCCAGCACGTGGTCATAGCCCGAGCCCTCGGCTGCTGAGAGACGGCATCCGGTCGGGTCCGCGGCCCGATGCCCGCGGTCGGACCGCACCTTGTAGTCCTGCCTGTACGCCTTGTAAGGTTCCCGCCATGGGCGTCGTCACGCACAAGGTCTCCGAACGTGGACAGATGGCACTTCCGGCCGAAACCCGCCGCCGCTGGGACATCGTCGACGGCGGAGCCGTCGACGTGGTGGACCTGGGTGACGCTGTGGTCATCATCCCGGCTGTCGACGGCGGCGTGCGCGCCCTGCTGAAGCAGGCCGTCGACGACGCCGGCGGCTACCCCAGCCTGGCCGCCGCGGCGATCGAGCAGGACCCGGAGCTGGCTTGACCACCGTCCTCGTCGACGACCACCTCCTCCTGCGCATCCTCCTCGACGACGAGCCAGCCTCCCTCCGACCCACCAGCGCGAAGGTTGCCACCACGGGCCTCTGGTACCACCGCTTGTGCCGGGTACTGAACCAGGACGGCGTGATCGGCTCGATGTCGCGGCGGCTGGGCGAGGTCGATGACCCGGTGGCGGCTCGCGTCGTCGGGGCCGTCATCGAACTTCCCGAGGCCATCGAGCTCTTGTCTCTCCGATCTCTGGGGTGGGCCATGGGTGAGCTCATCGCAGACGGAGTACGCCTCAACCTGCTGTCGCTCGAAGCGCTCGCCGCCGCGCGGCACCTGGCTGCGGACATCTGCCTCGCAGAGGAGGATCAGAACGATCCGCTCCTAGCCGCCGCCTCAGCCTTCGGGATCAGGGTTCGCACGGTGAGCTGAAGCGACCTTCTGGCCTAGGGGGCCGAGTAGCCGCCGTCTACCACCAGTGCGCTGCCGGTGGTCCACCGGGCGGCATCGCTGGCCAGGTACGCGTAGGCACCGGCCACGTCGGTGGCCTGGCCCAGGCCCAACGGGTGGCGGGCGGCCACCGGATCGAGCGCTCCTTCGGGCAGGTCGTCGTGGATCGCCGAGCGGAAGGTGCCGGGGCAGACGCAGTTGACGCGGATGTCATCGCGGGCGTACTCGACCGCGGCCACCTTGGCGAGTTGGATCACACCGGCCTTGGTGACGCAGTACGGCGCGGCGTGGCTCCACGCGGTCATGCCCGACACCGACGCGGTGAGCACGATCGACCCGCCGCCCTGGGGCCGCATCACGGCGACCGCCGCCTTCACCGCGTTGACCGCGCCCATGACGTTGACCGAGAAGGCCCGCTCCCAGTCGTCGGTCGACAGGTTGTGGATCCGCCCGTTGGGCGACAGCACCCCGGCGTTGCTTATCACCACATCGAGCCGGCCGAAGCGCTTGACCGCCCGGGCGACGACCTCCTCCACCTGCTCGAACCGGCTCACGTCGGCCAGCACCGTCTCGACCGCACTGTCGCCAGCGCCGGAGCCATCGCCAGCGCCGATCCCGGCGACCGTGGCAGCGAGAGATGCCTCGCTCAGGTCGCTCAACACCAGATCGGTGTCCGGTTCGGCGGCGAGGCGGGCGGTGATGGCCGCTCCCAGCGCTCCGCCGGCTCCCAGGATGGCGACGACCCGACGGCCCGCTGCGCTGCCGGTCACGGCCGACCCAGGAACTCGAGGGTCACCCGCTCGAACTCGGCCTTGCGCTCGATCATGGCCCAGTGCCCGCAGTCGGGGAACACGTGGAGCTCGCAGTTCCGGATCACCCGCATGGGAACCAGCATCGAGTCGAGCGGGGTGACGCGGTCGTCACGACCCCAGGTGATGAGGGTGGGCGCCTTGATCTTGGCCAGCGTGGCCACCTGGTCGGGAGCGGCCAGCGGGGCGCGGCGCATCATGCCGAGGACCTTGGAGTTGAACATGCGCTTCACGTCGGCCAGGGCCTCGGGCTTGCTCGCCACCTGCCACCGCAGTTCGACGAACTCCTCGGTGAGGATCGACGGGTCGAACACCATCGACTCCATCCACGTGACCAGGCGCTCGCGGGTGGGGTCCTCGACGAACTGGACCAGGAGCTTCACCCCCTCCGACGGGCTGGTGGCGAAGAGGGCAGTGCCGACACCGCCGATGGTGACCAGCCGGCTGACCCGGTCGGGGTGGGCCGCGGCGACCTGGGAGGCGACGTTGCCACCCATCGAGTTGCCGACGATGGCCACCGACTCCAACCCGAGCGCGTCGAGGAAGGCCGTGACGGCCGGGGCCGCCGCGGCCAGCGGGCTGCCATCGCACGAGGCGCTCACGCCGAAGCCCGGGAAGTCGAGTGCAAGCGTCCGGTAGCCGGCCGCGAAGGCGGCGAGGTTGCCCCGGAAGTTCGACCAAGCGCTCACGCCGGGGCCGCTGCCGTGCAGGAGCAGCAGCGGCGGACCGTCGCCCGCCTCGTGGTAGTGCAGCTCACCCACCGGGGTTTCGACCGTGCGGCTGGTGGCGGCGTACTCGGGATCGTTCTGGATGTCGGTCTCGGTGCTGATGGGCCGCAAGCTACCGCCCGACTGCCGGTCGGTGCCCGGGCACCGGGCCCGCCGTTCCGCAGACCGGAACAGCGCTCACCCCTTCGGCGGGCTCGCGCCTCCGCGGCGCTCCCAGCCCGCAACCCACCGACGCATGGGCAGGACGAGGTCTACGAGCCCGTCCGCTGCCCACACGATGGCGGCCTCACCGACGCATGGGCAGGACGAGGTCTACGAGCCCGTCCGCTGCCCACGCGATTGCCCACACGATGGGGGGATGACGGGGACGACGGGGTGAGCGTCCTACATCGGCGAGCGGTTCTCGCGGACGACCTCGAGCGGGCGCTGGTAGGACACGTCGTCGCGGTCGCGGCGAGCGGGCACGTTGAGGTCGAAGCGGGGGGCGCCGCCCTCGATCGTGCCCTCCCACTCCATCACCACCACCCGCCGCGCGATCCGCCATTCGCCGTCGCGCTTGGCGAGCCGGTCGACGTAGCGGCCGCCGTTGGCGAGGAGCTTGCCCTTCTCGTCGCGGCGGAGGATGCAGAGGTAGTAGCTCTCGGCGTGGGCCTCGTCGCCCGACTCGGCCACGTCGATGCTGAAGTTGGTGACGAAGCGCTGGTAGCCGTCGAACGGCCGGTGGGCCATGGCCAGGAACGGCACCAGGTCGTCGACGCCGCCGATGAAGGCTCCGTGGTCCTCGACGGCATCAGGGTGGTAGGCGGAGCCGATCAGCTCGGCGTCGTCGCGGTCGACGCCGCGGGCGTAGCGGTTCACGCAGTCGACGATGGCCTGCCGGTCGAGCAGCGCGCGCAGCGCCGCGACCTCGTGGGGATCGAGCGCTTCGCCGGCCATGGACCGCGAAGCTAGGGCGGGCGAGACCGCCCCGCCCGACGATCCCCCACCTGATCCCGGCCGGTGAGACGGGTTGTTGACCCCTCATGGGTTCGGGGTTAGGAGATAGCCATGGCCGATGTGTCGTTGGAGCAAGCGTCACCATCCTTCGAGGGCGACGTACCGCCTGAGCGGGTCCCCGAGCAGTACCGACTGGGCCCTGCGTTCGTGCCCAAGGGCCGGTACCTCGACCTCGACTTCATGAAGCGGGAGCTGGACCTCGTGTTCCCCCGCACGTGGCTCATGGCCTGCCGGCTCGAGGAGCTGCCGAGCGTCGGCAACTACGTCGAGTACCGCATCGGCGACCGGTCGGTGCTGGTGGTCCGCGAGTCCAAGGAGTCGATCCGGGCGTACCACAACGCCTGTCGCCACCGCGGCACCCGGCTGGCCACCGACCGGGGCCGGGTGGGCTCGATCATCTGCCCGTTCCACGGGTGGCGCTGGAACCTCGACGGCTCCATCAAGCTCCAGCTCGACGCCGAGGAGTTCGTTCCCCGCTCCGAGGAGGACCTCGGCCTCCAGCCCGTCCGCTGCGAGCAGTGGGAGGGCTTCGTGTTCATCTGCATGGACGACGAGGCCCCGCCGCTCCTGGAGTACCTGTCGCCCATCCCCGACGTGGTGTCGCCGTTCGGTCTCGGGAACATGCGGATCCGCTGGTTCAAGAGCACCATCGCCCACTGCAACTGGAAGACGGTGCTCGACGGGTTCCTCGAGGGCTACCACATCCCCGGAACCCACCCGCAGCTGAACCGGTCGACTCGAGACAACCTCAACCCGGCCACCATGAAGGAGATCGACATCCGGGCCTGGTCGCCCACCTCGGTCTACGAGCGCCACTCCATGTACCAGAGCCTGGGAGTGAAGCGGAAGCAGTCCAACCGCCTCGACAAGGACCCCGCCCGACGCCCGGGAGCAGGCGGCGACGACCCTCGGGCCGGCATCGCCAACGCGGTGGAGTACATCTACGAGGAGCTGCGAGCGCTGGAGACCGAGCGCAGCGTCCGCGCCGCGCAGATCCTGCGGGAGACCGAGCTGCCGGAGGGAAAGAGCGCCGGTCAGGTCCACCTGGAGATCTACCGCCAGCTCGCCATCGACGAGGGCCTCGACTGGGCCGAGATCGAGCCCAAGCAGTGGGCCGCCGCCGGCACCGCCTGGCACATCTTCCCCAACATGATCGTGCTGCCCAACCAGGGCTCGTCGCTGGTCTACCGGGCCCGACCCAACGGGATGGACCCCGACAGCTCGCTGTTCGAGGTCATGTGCCTCGAGCAGGTCCCCGTGGCCGACTACGACAAGAAGATCGACGTGGTCCCCGAGTTCCACGAGGACTACCGCCAGGGCGACCTCGGCCGGATCCTCACCCAGGACCTCGACAACACCGAGAACATCACGGTGGGCATGCACTCCCCGAGCTTCGACGGTCACCGGCTCAGCACCGAGCAGGAGATGACCATCTGGAACCACCACCGGGTGGCCGACCGCTACCTCTGGGACTGATGGCAGAGGCGCGGGGACTCCACTCGCTCAGCGATCTGCTCCGCGACGTCATCCAGCTCGCCTACGTCACCGACGACATCGACGCAGCGGTCGCCTGGTTCGAGGGAACGCTCGGCACGACGAGCTGCCACACCCGCTACAAGTCGTCGCTGGGCGGCGTCGCCCACGTCGACGGGAAGGTGGTCGACGAGTGGGTGATCGACGTCGCGCTCGTCAACGCGGGTCCCACCAACCTGGAGATCATCCAACCGGTGAGCGGCGCGGTCGACATCTACCGGGGTGCGATCCGGCCCGGTGCGCCGGCCACCTTCCACCACATCGGTGTGAGGGTCGACGACTTCGACGAGGCCACCGCCCTCATCGAGCAGGTCGGGCGCAGGTGGGAGCTGCACGGAGACAACGGGGCGATCCGCTTCGGCTACGTCGACCTCAGCGCCGAGCTCGGCCACCACGTCGAGGTGATGGAACTGCAACCGGGCTTCGAGGCCTACCTGGCCAAGCTGGAAGCCGAGTCGAACGCCCGCTGACGACCCCGAACCCGGGCAGGTGTGAGCACCTTGGTCTGATTATTCGACCGAAGTACTCACACCTCTTGGGATTGCGGGGCTGGTGTCCCACCCACTGGCACCGGCGGCCGATCGTGATAACGTGCTTCTCGCAGGACGAGAAGGGGGTTGTGACATGGTCACGCGCTCACCACAGGACACCGCCGGCAACCGCAAGGTCGTGAAGGCAGCCGAGGAGGGCCGCTCGCTGGTCGGGCGCATCGCGGCCATCATGGACTCCTTCGACGGCGACGCCTCGGTGCTCACGCTGGTGGAGCTGAGCCGGCGATCGGGGCTCCCGAAGTCGACCGCCCACCGGCTGGCCGAGCAGCTCCGCGAGCTGGGTTGGTTGGAGCGCGACTACCGGGGCTACCGGGTGGGGATCCGCCTGTTCGAGCTGGGCGGCCTGGCCGTGGGCCACAGCCAGCTCCGCGAAGCGGCGCTCCCCCACCTGCACGCCCTGGCCAACAAGGCCGGGCACGCGGTCCAGCTCGGGGTGCTCGACGGCGACGAGGTGGTCTACCTGGAGCGCATCGTGGTCGGTCCGTACCGGCTGCCCACCCATCCCGGGGCGCGGATGCCCGCATACTGCACCGGTCTCGGCAAGGCCATGCTCGCCTTCGACGAGCTGGCCACCGAGCGCATCCTCGAGTCGGAGATGCCGAAGCTCACGGCCACCACCATCACCTCGTCGGATGAGCTGCGAGAGGCGTTGGAGCGGGTGCGTGCCACGGGCGTGGCGTTCGACGTCCAGGAGGCCTACGAGGGGGTGGCCTGCGTCGCCGCGCCGATCCGCAACGCAGGTCGGGCCATCGGCGCGGTGTCGGTCACCGGACCGGTCTCCAAGATCTCCTTGACCGAGCTGGCCAACGCGGTCCAGCTCACCGCGGCCAACATCTGGAACGAGCGCTTCGACCCGAAGGGCCGTCAGGCGTCGAACCGGGCCCGCACCGTGCCGAGCCCGGTGAACGTGGCCTCGTAGGTCTTCCCCCGCTGCACGGGCACCAGAGGTCCGAGCGCTCCCGACAGGATCACCTCACCGGCCTGGAGCGGCTCGCCGCGCTCGGCCACCACGTTGGCCAGCCACACCACCGCGTTGACCGGGTGGCCCAGGCAAGCCGACCCGGAGCCGGTGCTCAACGTCTCCCCGTCCGACGTGAGCGTCATCTCCACCGCGCTCAGGTCGACGTCGGTGAGCAGGCGGGGTGCTCCCCCCAGCGCGAACACGCCCGACGAGGCGTTGTCGGCGACGGTGTCGAAGATCGAGATGTCCCAGTCGGCGATGCGGCTGTCGACCACCTCGATGGCGGCCACCACGAACTCGGTGGCCCGCAGCACGTCGGCGGCCACCACCGGCCGCTCGGGCAGGTCGCTCCCGAGCACGAACGCCACCTCTGCCTCGACGCGGGGTTGGAGGAGCCGGGTGGCCGGGATCGGGTCGTCGTCGCCGTAGGCCATGTCGGCCAGCAGGACACCGAAGTCGGGGGTGTCCACGCCCATCTGGGTCTGCACCGCGGGCGAGGTGAGGCCGATCTTGCGGCCGACCCGCCGTTGTCCGGCCCTGGTGAGGTCGATCACCCGTTGCTGGACGACGTAGCCGTCGTCGATGGTGCCGTGCGGTATCAGCTCTCGCAGCGGCGCGCAGGGGACGCCGCTGCGCTCCGCTTCTATCAGGCGGGCGGCGGCTTCCTCGTGGGCGGGCGTCACGTCGGTGGCGGGCACGGCGACGGTCACCGCTCCGGCGGGGGCGTGAACCTGTGGCCCCAGAAGGCGCCGGCGGAGATCTCATAGGTGGGAACCTCGTCCTCCACCAGGAGGCCGTCCCAGCCGTACTCGATGGCGTAGTTCTCCGGTGAGTACACGTAGAACGACACCATGCGGTCGTTGGTGTGCTTGCCCAGCGTGTGCATCATCGGGATCTTCAGGCGGTGGGCACGATCCAGGCCGCGTCCGACGTCGTCGAGCGTGGCCACCTCCAACATGAGGTGCATGAGCCGCCCCGGACCCCGGCGGGTGTTGATGCCGAGCGTGTGGTGACGGGGGTTGCAACCCATGAACACCACCCGGCCGCCGGCCATGGTGTTGCGCTCCACGAATCCGAGGACGCCGGTGTAGAAGTCGTACTGGGCCTCTCCGTCCTCCGCGCTCACGATCACGTGACCGAGACCGAGGCCACCCGTGACGAAGCCCGACACGTTGGGGGTCTGCACGGGATCGTGCTGGAGGATCGGCCCGTAGGCGAGCTCGATGGGGTTTCCGCCGGGATCGGCGAAGCGGACGAAGCCGGTGACCTGTCGCTCGACGCACTCTTCCGGCGTACCCGCGACCACCTCGATGCCGTGCGCGCTGACGGCCTCGGCAAGGGCGGCCAGCTCCCGCCGGTCCATGACCTCGAAGCCGATGGCGGTTGCCGCGGCCTCAGCTGACGGCTCCACGACGAGGCGAGCGGGGAAGTCGTCCATGCGGAAGTACGCGGCGTCGGAGTTGCCGCCGTCGACGGGCATCAACCCGAGGAAGTCGCCGGCGAAGACCCGCCAGGCGTCGACGTCGGGCGAACCCAGTCGGAGGTAGGCAAGTGAGCGCACTCTCATCGCCGGCGAAGGTACCAGCGGCCCATGGACCCAGCCTGACCTCGTCTCGCCGGGTGGGATGCGGTTGTCGCACCACACAACGCAAAGCTGCACGATGGATCCATGAAGCCGACAGCCGCCATCGTCGGAACTGGGAACATCGGCACCGACCTGATGTTCAAGCTCCTCCGCTCGACCGATCTCGAACTCCGCTACATGGTCGGCATAGACCCCCGCAGCGAGGGGCTGGCCATCGCCCGTGAGCACGGGGTGGAGGCCGTCGACCAGGGAGTCGACTGGATGTTCGACCACGGCGAGCTACCCGACATCGTCTTCGAGGCCACGTCGGCCTACGCCCACGTCGCCAACGCCCCCCGCTACCAGGAGGCCGGCATCCGAGCCGTCGACCTGACGCCAGCGGCCATCGGCCCGTACACGATCCCGGTGGTGAACCTCACCGAGCACATCGACGAGATGAACGTCAACATGGTCACCTGCGGCGGACAGGCCACCATCCCGATGGTCCACGCCGTCTCCCGGGTGGTCGACGTGCCCTACGCCGAGATCGTGGCCACGGTGGCCTCCAAGTCGGCGGGCCCGGGCACCCGAGCCAACATCGACGAGTTCACCCGCACCACGTCGTCGGCCGTCGAGGTGCTCGGCGGAGCGGAGCGGGGCAAGGCAATCATCATCCTCAACCCGGCCGAGCCGCCGCTGATCATGCGCGACACGATCTACTGCCAGATCCCCGACGACGCAGACCACGCGGCCATCGAGGCATCCATCGACGACGTGGCATCCGGGGTGGCGCAGTACGTCCCCGGCTACCGGCTGCGCCAGCGTCCCCAGTTCGACCCCGCCGAGAAGGGCCGACCGGCCCGGGTCACGATCTTCATCGAGGTCGAGGGGGCGGGCGACTACCTCCCTCCGTACTCCGGCAACCTCGACATCATGACGGCGGCGGCCACCAAGGTCGGCGAGGAGATCGCCCGCCACATCGCCAAGTCGCCCGCCACCACCGAGGTCACCGTCTGATGCCGTACTCCGAAGAGCTCGACATCAGGGTCACCGACTCGTCGCTCCGCGACGGCTCCCACGCCAAGGGCCACCAGTTCACGACCCAGATGGTGCGCGACGTCGTCGGCGGACTGGACCGCGCCGGGGTCCCCGTGATCGAGGTGACCCACGGCGACGGGTTGGGCGGATCGTCGTTCAACTACGGCTTCGGCCTCGAGGACGAGCGGGTGCTGATCGCCGCGGCGGTGGAGACCGCCACCCGCGCCAAGATCGCCGCGCTCATGCTGCCGGGGCTGGGCACCAAGGAGGACATCACCGCGGTGGCCGACCTGGGCGCCTCGGTGATCCGCATCGCCACCCACTGCACCGAGGCCGACATCGCCGTCCAGCACTTCGGCCTGGCCCGCGAGAAGGGTCTGGAGACGGTGGGGTTCTTGATGATGGCCCACTCCCAGCCACCGGAACTGCTGGCCGAACAGGCCCGGATCATGGCCGACTCGGGTTGCCAGTGCGTGTACGTGGTCGATTCCGCGGGGGCGATGATCCTCGAGGAGGTCAGCGATCGCGTATCGGCGGTGGTGGCCGAGCTGGGCGACGACGCTCAGGTGGGCTTCCACGGTCACGAGAACCTGGCGCTCGGCATCGCCAACTCGCTCTACGCGATCCGCGCCGGGGCGGTGCAGATCGACGCGTGCACCCGCCGGTTCGGTGCCGGTGCCGGCAACACGCCCACCGAGGCGTTCGCTGCCGTGTGCGAGCGACTCGGAATCCGCACCGGCATCGACGTGCTGGAGATGTTCGACGTGGCCGAGGACGTGGTCCACCCGATCATGGACGGCGAGGCCAAGCTCGACCGGCTGGCGCTGATCATGGGCTACGCGGGCGTGTACTCCTCGTTCCTGCGCCACGCCTACCGGGCAGCAGATCGTTACGGCGTCTCGGGCGCCGACATCCTGTTGGCCTGCGGCGAGCGCGGCCTCGTGGGCGGCCAGGAGGACCAGATCATCGAGATCGCGGTCGGTCTGGCCGAGGCCGCCAGGTAGCGCTGGCCGAGGGACCGATCGACGGCGGGATCAGCAGCCGGCCTCGTCGAGCGCCGCGCTGATTGGCACCTGGTTGCCGAGGAACTCCGCCAAGGTCCCGATGCTCTCGTTGTAGGCGTCGATCGCTTCCTGGGTGACGGGGTCGGCCTCGAACAGACCTCGGGCCTCGGCCACCGCTGCCTGCAGGTTGTCGATGGCCTCGGCGGGATCGCCCATGTCGTTGGAGTAGCCGTCGAGCACCTCCAGTTCGGTGAGGGCCTGCTCGAGGGCGTCGAGCTCGACAACGGTCAGCGAACCAAGCTTCAGCGTCTCGATCGAGCCGGGGTCCCGGATCTGGGCGAGCAACTGGACGCTGGTGAACTCCGACAGGGCCGCCTCCATGGCTGCACAGTCGACCTCGCCGCCATCGACCTCGCCGGCATCGGTGTCGCCCGCATCGACCTCGCTCACATCGCCGCCGCCATCCGCGTCGGACGGGGTCTCGGTGCCGTCGTCGACGGTCTGCTCAGAGCCGTCGGAGGCATCGGGTGCGGCATCGTCGTCTCCTCCTCCGTCGCTGCAGCCCGCCAGGGCCAGTGCCGCTACCACCAGGACCGTGCTGATCTCACGTCTCATCGCCATGCGAGAACGCTAACTGACCTCCGGATCCCCACCGGGGAGGTCAGGCTTTGCGGCCGATCTCAGGCCTGGAAGGTCTCGCCGGCCATGTCGAGCGCGGCGAGCCAGCTGAAGACCATGGCCGAGCCGATCGGTCCACCGGCCCCGGGGTAGATGCGTCCGAGCGCGGGGGCCATGGTGTTGCCCGACGCGTAGAGGCCCTCGATCACCGAATCGTCGGACCGCAACACCCTGCCGTTGGCGTCGGTGCGCACGCCTCCCTTGGTGCCCAGGTCTGTCACCACCACCTTCACCGCGTAGTAGGGGGCCTGGTCGAGCACGCCGAGGCACTTGTTGGGTCCGTCGGTGTGCGGCTTGACGACCCCGGCGATCACGCGGTCCCACGGCGATTCGCCACGGTGGAAGTCCTCATCGACGCCTGCGAGGGCGAACCCGTTGTAGCGGTCGACGGTGGCGGCCAGGTTCTCGGCGGGCACTCCGATCCGATCGGCCAGGTCCTCCAACGTGTCGGCCTTGACCAGGGCGCCGGCCTCGACCCAGCGGTCGACGTCGAACCAGTCGGGCACCTGCGGGTCGACCGGCAGGAAGGTGAACGCCTTGGCGTCGACCTGGCGCTGGTCGAACACCCAGTGGGCCGGGATGGTGTCGTTGCCGTCGACGCCGTGGAGGCGCATCAGCTCGTGGCCCGCGCGGTCGTAGGGCAGGCGCTCGTTCATGAACCGCTCGCCCGCGGAGTTCACCCAGACCCCACCCCACACCATGGTGTAGAAGACCGGGCCACCCACCGGCGTGACCACGCCGGGGGCGTACCAGGCCTCGTCGAGCAGGGCCGTGTCGGCCCCCACCGCCACCGCGGCGCTGAGCGCGTCGCCGGTGTTCTCGGGTACGCCCGACGACCACTCGCCGTCCAGGGGGGCCTGGTGCTCGAGTCGGATCTCTGCGTTGTGGTCGTACCCGCCAGCGGCCAGGAGGACGCCACGGTCGGCCAGGAAGCGCACCGGTTCACCGCTGCGGACGGCATCGACGCCGACCACCCGGCCGTCCTCGACCACCAGTGATTCGAGAGCCGTCGACGTCAACAGCGTGACGTTGCCGGTGCCCATCACCGCGGCCAGGGCCCGGCCGGCGAACGCCTGACCGCCCACCATGACGTCGCCCTCGGGGGTACCCCACCGCTCTGTCCACAACGGGCGGCGAACCAACGGCTCCAGGTCGCCCAGTTCGGCGCGCGGCAGGTCCCTCGGGAAGATGGTCCGGCCGGCCTTGGAGAAGCCGGGACGGCCCGCGTAGTACTCGGGGATGCTGCGCCAGAAGAACTCGCCGAACGACGGATCCTTCTCCAGCTCCTCGATCATCGGTGGGCCAGCGTGGAGGTAGGCCTCGCGGAGCTCGACCGGGGCGCTGTCGCCGATGATCTCGTCGAGGTAGGGACGTGCTGCTTCCGGGGAGTCGTCGAGCCCGGCGCGCAGGATCGCGGGGTTGCCCGGCAGCCAGATCCCGGCCCCGGAGTAGGCGGTGGTACCGCCCACGTGGGACGCCTTCTCGATCACCAGGGTGCGCAGGCCGCGGCTGGCGGCGGCGAAGGCGCCGATCAACCCACCGCCGGTGCCCACCACGATGACGTCGAAGCGCTCCCCCGGGTTTGCAGGGTCCACCGCTTCGATGCCTGTAGGGCCGGGCGCGGTCATGGCGTGACCCACGCGGGGTCCGGATGCCAGGTGGTCTGCACGGGTGGGGCCTCCAGGTGCCAGGACTCGGTGTAGGTGGCGCCGTCGGGACCGGCCACCACGGAGTGCACGGTGCCGGCGTCGATCACGCAGAACTGACCGGCGCGGAGCTGGGCGACCTCGTCGTCGGACCGCACCTCGAGGGTGCCACCGAAGACGATGCGCAGGACCTGCTGGTCGTGGCGGTGCCGCGGGATGGCGAAGCCGGGCGCCAGGCGGATCCCGTCGAGCGCGAACGTCGGGTCCATGGCGGTCGAGACCGACCGGCCCGCGAAGGTGGCGGCCACGTCGACCGGCGCGTCGGCGAGAGACCCGCCCTCGCTCCACAGAGCGTCCGGCGCAGCCGGATCGACCGGACGGGCGACCCAGCCGTCGTCGGCGAGGATGTCCAGGAACTCGATGGGCACGGGTCGCACTCTGCCTGCGTCCCGCGGTGGTGTCGAGGGTCGTAGGTCCCACGTCCCGGCGGACGGGACGGGTCGTGGCCGGGTTCGGTGGGGTGCGCCATGATCCACCCGATGGGGATCGTGGTTGCCGACCTGCTCGACGACGAGGACTGGGTTCCGCTCGCCCTCGACCAGCAGGACAACCCCACCTACTTCTGGCACGACGGGCGGCCGCTCACCGACGCTCCGGTCGACTTCGCCGCCACCTTCGACGGTGCCATGTGGATGACCCGCAAGCCGATCCGGATCTTCCGGTTCAACCGCAACCCGCTGCGGGTCCGGGGCGACTTCGTGGTGCCCCGCCACCACCACAGCCTCGACGAGATGGTCATCGTGCTGAAGGGCGAGTACCACATCTCCCACGGCGCCGAGTCCCAGGGCGGCCCCCACCCCCACACCGTGCGCATCGGCCCCGGCGAGTACTTCATCAGCCGGGCCGGCACGCCCTACACCATGACCGCCGGCAGCGAGGGCGTCACCTACATCGAGACGTGGCCCGCTCCCCTGCCATCGCTGCTCACCTACTGGCACGAAGAGGGTTGGGTCCCCCGCTGATACCGGGCCGCCCCTGATCGACGGCGACCAACCGGCCACGCGCCAGCAGGATCAGGCCCGGCCGGCTCCTTCGGCCAGGAACCCCGGCACCGGGCCGGCGGTGAGGTCGGCGAGCCGGAACGATGCCGGATCGACGGGCTCGGGCCCGCGGCGGGCGGCGATGAACTCGTGGTTGACCATCACGCGGTCGACCACGCCGCTCGCGGTGCACGTAGCGATGGTGAGCTCCAATCCCAGCCGGCTGAGCGGCACCGGCAGGTCGGGTGCATCGGCGGGAGGACCAGCGTCGTCCGTGGAGGCCCTGACCACCGCGGCCGCGAACTTCAGCGGTTGCGCCCAGTCCTCGAGCAGGTACCAGCCGCCGGGGGCCAAGCGGGGGAAGAGCGCCTCGAACGAGGCCACGCTCAGGTCGTACACGTGCGACGCGTCGTCGATCACCAGGTCGACCTCGCCGTGGTCGAAGTGGCGCTCGACCAGGCCCGCCAGGGTCGCCCCGTCGGCCTGATCGATCCCGTAGTGCGCCGACACCGATCCCTCCAGACCTCGGGCCCCGATGAAGTCGTCGAGGGCCGGCAGTCGGTTGGGTTCGTTGTCGATCGCCACCAGCTGCTCGACGTAGGACATCAGGGCGAGCAGCGCCACGCTGCCGCCCTCGGCGATGCCGAGCTCGAACACGCGGGCCGGGCGCACCGCGTCGAGGAACTCCCGGTACATGGCGATCAGCTCGGCCGACTTGACGATGTAGAAGCGGTCCGGGGTCGAGTCGGGTGCATAGCCCGACACGAACTCCACGCCGTCGATCACCAGCGAGCCACCCCCGTACATCTGCGCTGCGGACTCCGGGGTCATGACCCCGTAGAGGTCCTTCAGGTTCGCCGGAAGCGGTCTCGACATCGAGTGGGTGTCCTGTCGTCGACGATGGTGGCCGACAAGGTACCCGCCCCGCCGGCGGGAGTGGGCCAGCGGCAGAACGCTCCGATGGAGACCGGACCGGCTCGCACCGGCCCGGGAGGCTCACGGCCGCGGGAGGGGCCGTGGGTCGCCGGGGACAGGGCCATCGGCGAGGCGCCAAGCGATGCCGAGGCTGGTCTGCGGGACGGTGATCAGGGATCGTTCGGTGCGAGCCGACAGGTGGACCCCGTTCGCCTCCAGGTGAGCTGCAGCGCGGTCGACGTCGACCACCTGGAACGCGATCGACGTGTAGAGGTCGTGACCCTCCGCCACCGCGTCGTCGTCCTCCACCAGCTCGATGATGGTGTCAGCCAGGTGCACGTAGGTGGCCCTGGCGTCGAGCAGGTCGTCGTGTCCCTGGTGGACGACGGTTCCGCCGAGGAGTTCGACCAGGAGGCGCAGCGCCCGGTCGGGCTGGGTGGTGCGGATGGTGTGGTGGGCGCAGCAGACGATGCCGAGCGGATCGGCGGGGTCGACCACGCCGGGCGTCCAGCCCTCGGCGAGGCGGTGGTCGAGCGGGAACGGGATTCGGGGCAGGAGCTCGTGGCGCAACCCGGCGTCGTGAGGCGATGTGAAGAACAGGGGCATGCGGGCACCGGCGGCCGTGGGCGGATCGTCGCCGTCGACCCGAGCCCCCATCTGGTCGACGAGGACGTACCCCGCACCGATCAGCGACCGGTAGAGCTCGACCGGATCGTCGACGTACCAGCCCATTCCCTTCAGCTGTGGCTCATCGACGGGTTCGTACAGGTGCCGCCCGGCCACCTGGTAGCGGCGGGGATCGATGCTGTCGAACAGCAGGTCAGCGATGGGGGTGAACGTGGCGTAGTCGTTCGACCAGCCCTCCGGTGGCTCACGGTCCGAGAGCGTCGACAGCCGGGTGCTGGAGCGGCCGAACACCCGGGCGAAGAACTCCTCGGCCTCGTCGAGATCGGGCACGTGGTGGCTGGGGTGGTACAGCATCGCCACCCTCGATCCGGTCACGACGACACCCTCACGAGCCTGCCCGCAGCTCTCGCTTGAGGACCTTGCCCGACGGATTGCGGGGCAGCGCGTCGAGGAACTCGACCGCGGCGGGCACCTTGAACTTGGCGAGCTGTCCCCGGCAGTGCTCGATCAGCTCATCGGCCGACACCTCCGACCCCGGTCGCACCACCACGTGGGCCACCGGCACCTCGCCCCACCGCTCGTGGGACCGGCCCACCACCGCCGCCTCCAGGACAGCGGGGTGCTCGTACAGAACCCGCTCGACCTCGGAACCGGCGATGTTCTCCCCGCCCGAGATGATCATGTCCTTGAGGCGGTCGACGATGTAGACGTAGCCGTCGTCGTCCTCGATGCCCACGTCGCCGGTGTGGAACCAACCGCCGGCGAACGCACGGGCCGTGGCGTCGGGGTCTCGCCAGTAGCCGGCGAACACCTTCGGCCCCCGCAGCACCACCTCGCCCTTCTCGCCGGGCGGCACCGGGCTTCCGGTCTCGTCCCAGATCTCCAGGTCGAGGTACAGGCAGGCCCGGCCCACGCTGCCGAGCTTGGCCCGCACGTTGGCCCGGTCGAGGAACGTGTCTCCCGAGACCGTCTCGGTGAGCCCGTAGGCGTCGGCCAGCCACGCCGACGGGAAGGTGCGCTCCAAGCGGTCGATGAAGGGGATCGGCAGCTTCTCGCCGCCCGCGATGATCACCCGGACCGACGACAGGTCACGTTCGTCGACGCCCGGCTCGTCGAGCACCGCCCGCAACATGGCGGGCGCCATCCAGACCAGGGAGACCTTGGATCGCTCGATCTCGTCGATCACCGCGGCGGCGTCGAAGGTGCGATGGATCAGGGTGGTGGCGCCCACCGCGATCATCGTGGTGGTGACCAGGTCGAGCGCACCCACGTGGTAGAGCGGGCCGCAGGCGAGGCCGATGTCGGCCGACGTGAACCCGAACTCGGCGACGTGGGCAGTGTTCTTCCAGGCCAGGTTGGCGTGGGTGATCATCACGCCCTTGGGCCTGCCGGTGGTGCCCGAGGTGTACATGAGCCGGTGCACGTCGTCGGCCCGCGCCGGCAGCCGCTCGGCGAGCGGTGGCGACGCGGCCAGGTCCTCGAAGAGGTCCCAACCGGGGGCCTCCTGCGTTTCGGGCGTGGGCACGACCACCCGCGCCAGGGGCTGGTCGAGCCCGCTGCTGGCGGCTTCGCCGAGCTCGATCAGCTCGCCGTCGCACACGAAGGCGCGGGCACCGGAGTGCTCCAGCAGGTAGCGCAGCTCGGGGGCGGCCAGTCGCCAGTTCACCGGCATGGCCGTGGCCCCGAGGGAGTTGGCGGCGAAGATCGTCGCCAGGAACTCGGCGCTGTTGTAGGAGAGCAAGCCCACCACGTCGCCCGCCACCACGCCACGCTCGGCCAGGCCCGTGGCCACCCGTGAACTCCAGTCGACCATCTCGGCGTAGGTGACCGACCGGTCGCCGCAGCGGGCGATCACGTGGTCGGGGAACCGATGGGCGTGGTGCTCCAGCACCGCCACCCAGCTCAGGTCGCCGCCGGTCGACGGCGTGTCGGCCGGTGTCGTCTCGGCTGATGACCACGTCGGGCTGGTGGTTCCTGGTGCAGACACGGGCATCTCCCTCTCCGCCGCGGATGGGCGGTTCTTAGGACTCGAGCGGACAGGTCCAGCCGTCGTCGCGTCGATGTTGTTCGGACCTCGGCTGGCGCCTCGGTTTACCCACGATGCTTGTCTGGTCGGCTCGCCTATCGGCTCGCCTCCTTAGACCGCTTGGTCCAAGAATATGATCGCCTCGTGGCCGCTGCGCAAGAGACCCCAACCGCGTCCGCCCCGCCCGATGATCGGCGCAGCGCCAAGTGGCACCGCCGCCGGGACGAGGTGATCGACCGATCCGCCCGCCTGTTCGCCGAACAGGGCTTCCACGCCACCAGCACCACCGAGCTGTGCGAGGCGAACGAGCTGGGCAAGGGGGCGCTCTACTACTACATCGGCTCCAAGGAGGAGCTGCTGGCGCTCATCATCGACCGGGTGATGGACGAGGTGCTGGCCGGCGCCGAGCGGGCCGCGGTGGCCGAGGGCACCCCCGGCGACCGGCTCCGGGAGCTGGGCCGGGAGTACCTGGACGTGATCTTCCACTACCCCGATCACGTGCGGGTCTTCCTCCACGAGTTCACCGCGGTCACCGGCGAGAACGCGGTCGCGCTGCGGGCCCGGCGTCGGGCGTTCGAGGACATCGTGGAGCAGGTGATCGCCGACGGCGCGACCAGCGGCGCCTTCGAGGTCCACGACGCCCGGCTGACCGCCCGGGCGTGGCTGGGCACCCACAACTACACGTACCTGTGGTTGCGGCCGGGCGGAGACCTGTCGGCCCGCGAGGTGGCCGACCACTTCGCCCGCATCTTCCTGGGAGGAATCGAACGGTGAGTGCCGAACCGCAGGTGAGCGACCTGCTCGAGATGCACCGGCGGATGCTGGTGATCAGGGGCTTCGAGGAGCGGGTGTCGAAGATGTACAAGGCGGGCGAGGTGCCCGGCTTCGTGCACCTGTCGACAGGACAGGAGGCGTCCGCCGTCGGGGCGTGCTGGCCGCTCGGGCCGGGCGACGCCATCACCTCGACCCACCGCGGCCACGGGCACTGCCTGGCCAAGGGGCTCGACCCGCTGGGCATGTTCGCCGAGCTGATGGCTCGCGACAGCGGCACCAACCGGGGCCGGGGCGGTTCCATGCACATCGCCGACCCCACCCTCGGAATCTTCGGTGCCAACGGCATCGTCGGCGCCGGCCTGCCCATCGCCGTCGGGGCCGCTGCGGCCAACCAGCTCCGGGCCGACGGCAACGTGGCGGTGGCGTTCTTCGGCGACGGTGCCGTCGCCCAAGGGGCCTTCCACGAAGCGGTGAACCTGGCCGCGGTCTGGGAGCTTCCGGTGGTGTTCTGGTGTGAGAACAACGGGTACGCCGAGTTCTCCCCCGCCTCCACCCAGCACGCCGCCACGCTGGAGCAGCGGGCTGCCGGCTACGGCATCGACTACGTGGCCGTCGACGGCAACGACGTGGTGGCGTGCGCCGCGGCCATGGCCGGCGTCGCCCAGGGTTTGCGCTCCGGGAGCAGGCCGGTACTGGTGGAGGCCACCACATACCGCTGGCACGGCCACTACGAGGGAGACCCCGAGAGCTACCGGGAGGCAGACGAGCTCGCCGAGTGGAAGCAGCGCGACCCGATCGTGATCCACCACGCCCGCCTCGTCGCTGCCGGCGTCGCCGAGGGCGATCTGAAGGCGATCGAGGACGCCGTCGACAGCGCGCTCGACGCGGCGGTCGAGTCGGCCCGGGCCACCGTCCAGCCTCCTGTCAGCGCTCTGTTCGACTTCGTGCTCAGGCCCCGTCCCGAGATACCCGAACCTCCGGCCCCGCTGGCCGATGCGCCGGTGTTCCGGATGATGGATGCCATCCACGACGCGCTGGAGCACGAGCTGACGAACGATCCGAGCGTGTTCGTGGCGGGCATCGACGTGGGCGAGGGCGGCAACGTCTTCGGCCTCACCCGTGGCCTGCGCGACAGCTTCGGCGACCGGGTTCGCGATACGCCGATCTCCGAGACCGCCATCATGGGCCTCGGCGTGGGAGGGGCCATGGCCGGCATGAAGCCGGTGGTGGAGCTGATGTACTTCGACTTCGTCGGCGTCTGCCTCGACCAACTCCTGAACCAGGCGGCGAAGCTCCCCTTCATGACCGGTGGCGCGGCCGAGATGGCCCTCACCGTGCGCACCCAGTTCGGCGCCGGCCGGTCGTCGGGCAGCCAGCACTCCCAGAGCCTGGAGGCGCTCCTCGCCCACATCCCGGGACTCACGGTGGTCATGCCCTCGAACCCCGCCGACGCCTACGGCCTGCTCCGGGCGGCCATCCAGGATCCCAACCCGGTGGTGTTCGTGGAGAACCGGCTCCAGTACGGCATGAAGGGCCCCCGTCCGCCCGCCGACCACCTGGTCCCGCTCGGTCGATCGGCCGTTATCCGGCCCGGCACCGACGTCACGCTGGTGTCGGTCTCCAAGATGGTGGTCGAGTGCCTCGCAGCCGCCGACGCCCTGGCCGAGGAGGGGGTCTCGGTCGAGGTGATCGACCTCCGCACCGTCGCCCCGCTCGACCTCGGCCCGGTGTTGGAGTCGGTGGCCCGCACCAGCCGTCTGCTCATCGCCCACCAGGCCACGCTCCCGTTCGGCATCGGCGCCGAGATCGCCGCGGTGGTGGCGAGAGAGGCGTTCTGGGACCTCGACGCCCCCATCGAGCGAATCGGAGCGGCCCCAACCCCGGCGCCGTACGCGCCCGACCTCGAGCAGGCCTGGCTCCCCGACCGCGAAGACATCGCCGCAGCCCTCCGCCGCCTGGCCGCCGTCTGACCCCGGCTACCCGGCGAACGCCTCCAGCCGTCCCGCGATCTCGTCCAACGACGGATCGTTCGTCGCCACGTCGATGACAAGGTCGTAGACGCCGTCGTTGTCTGCGCCCGCGACGCTGGCGCCGTTGAGCTCCAGGAACGTGGCCGTGGCCAGCCAACCGAGCCGCTTGTTGCCGTCGACCAGTGCATGGTTGTTGACGACCGACTGGAGGAGGGCAGCTGCCTTGGTCCAGATCGTCGGATAGGCATCCTCCCCGAGGACCGTGGTCTGGGGCCGCGCCACCGCAGATGCCAGAAGCCCGACGTCGCGGATCGGCGGGGGATCTCCGAGGTGCCGCCCGACCAACCACAAGATGTCGTCGAGGTCGAGGAACTCGACTGGATCCGTCACCTACCCAGGCGGTCGAGCGCGTCAGCGTGGACCTCGGCGATGCGATCGCTCGCCGCCACCACCCGGTTGCGGTGGTCCTGTCGGGCGACGTAGTCGCGGATCGCCCGACGGGCAGCGTCCTGCATGGAGATCCCCTCTGCTGCCGCGCTCTCGCGAAGCGCCTGCTGTTCCTGCTCGGTGAGGCGAAGGGTCATGGCCATGCCCCGACGGTATCAGTTCGGTATCGCGGACCGCCGATGGCAGAGATCGGGTCCGCTCGAAGAGCTGTTGACCCGACATTGGACCGATCGGTCTAATATCAGCGCCGATGGAAGCAGACAACGCACCAGAAGAGGTCGACGTCCTGGTGATAGGGGCCGGCGTCACCGGGCTCTACCAGCTCCAGAAGGCCAGAGCAGACGGGTTCTCGGCTGTTCTGCTGGAGGCGGGGCACGGCGTCGGCGGCACCTGGTTCTGGAACCGCTACCCGCTCGCCCGGTTCGACTCGGAGAGCTACACGTACGTCTACGTGTTCGACCAGGAGCTGTTCGAGGAGTGGGAGTGGACCGAACACTTCGCGGCCCAGCCCGAGATCGAGCGCTACTTCCAGCGCTTCACCGAGAAGTTCGAGCTCGAGCCCCACATCCGCTTCGGCACCGAGGTCACCTCGGTGGTGTGGAACGACGCCACGGGGACCTGGCTGGTGACCGCGGCCGACGGTCGAACCTGGAACGCTCGCTTCGTGGTGGCCGCCACCGGGATGCTGTCGCTGCCCTACTTCCCCGACGTCGCCGGGCGGGAAGACTTCCGCGGCGAGTCCCACCACACCGGACGCTGGCCCCAGGAGCCGGTCGAGCTGGCGGGCAAGCGGGTGGCGGTGATCGGCACGGGGTCGAGCGGGGTGCAGGTGATCCCGGCCATCGCCGCCGAGGCCGCGTCGCTCACCGTCTACCAGCGCACGCCCAACTGGTGCACGCCGCTCAACAACAGCCCGATCACCGACGAGGAGCAGGCCGACCTGCGAGCCCGCTACGAGTGGATCCGGGACACGCTGAACACCTCGGCCACCGGGTTCCTGGCGCCGGCCCCGAGCCGGGAGGCGCACGCCACCCCGGAGGAGCGCCGCGAGTTCTACGAGCAGATGTGGAACAGCCCCGGCTTCGCCAAGCTGCTCGACAGCTACAAGGACCTCACCTACAACCCCGAGCTCAACCGGGAGTGGTGCGACTTCATCGCCGAGAAGATCCGCTCGATCGTGGACGATCCCGCCACGGCCAGCAAGCTGATCCCCACCGACCACGGCTTCAGCGAGAAGCGGCCGCCGTTCGTCAACGGCTACTTCGAGGTGTTCAACCAGCCCAACGTGTCGTTGGTTTCGTTGGTCGACACGCCCATGGTCCGGGTGACCGAGACCGGCATCGAGACCACGGCCGGCCACGAGGAGTTCGACCTCATCGTGTGGGCCACCGGCTTCGACTACGGCACCGGCCAGCTCTGCCGGCTGGGCGTGCGAGGGGTGGACGGCAAGGTGCTCGAGGACCACTGGGTCGACGGCCCCAAGACCTACCTCGGCGTCCAGACCACGGGCTTCCCCAACTTCTTCTTCCCCGGCGGGCCCCACGGCGCCAGCGCCAACGTCCCCCGCTACAACTCCGATCAGGTCGACTACGTGGCCGAACTCCTGAGGGTCATGCGCGATCGAGGCCTCGGCGTGGTCGACGTACCCGAGGAGCTGGAGTCCGACTTCACCGCCATGGTCGACAAGCTGGCTCGCCACGCGCTGTTCAACGAGAGCAGCTACTTCTTCGGGGGCAACATCCCCGGCAAGCCCATCAAGTACCTGCTCAACCCGGGTGGCCGGCCGGTCCTGTTCCGCTACATCGACGAGCTGAAGGCGGGCGACTGGTCGGCCCTCCACCTGGCCCCGAGTCCGGGCGAGCCCTCGGGAGGTGACCGTGGCGAGCAGCCCGCAGCTATCGGGTAGGACCGCCCTCGTCACCGGCGGCGCTTCCGGCATGGGCCGGGCCGCGTCGGAGCTGTTCGCCGCCAACGGCGCGCTGGTGATCATCGCCGACCGTGACGAGGCGGCGCTGGCAGAGACGGCCGCGTCCATCACCGCGGCCGGCGGATCGGTAGAGATCCACATCGTCGACGTGGGCGACCAGGCGGGCCTCGGCCCCTGGGCCGACGGGCTCGATCACGAGGTGATCGATGTCTTCCTGAACCACGCCGGCCTCCCGGGCACCGGCGGCTGGAAGTGGGACGCCGAAGACTGGAACCAGACCATGGTCGTGAACGTGTGGGCACCCATGGAGCTCACCAAGCGGCTCATGCCACGGTTCAAGGCGGCAGAGAGCGCGTCGCTCATCTACACCGCCTCCACTGCGGGGCTGCGGCCGGTGCCGGGGATGTTCACCTACGCGGCGAGCAAGGCAGCACTGATCCAGTTCGTGAAGTCGCTCGCGGTGTCGGTGGCTCCTCACGGGATCCGGGCCAACGCCATCTGCCCCGGCGCCACCGACACCCCGGCCCTGCGACGAGACATCGAAGACGGCACGGTCCGCGGCACCCTCGAACAGATCGCGGCCCACAACCCGATGCGCCGGGTCGGAACGGTCGACGACGTGGCCGGCACCGCCCTCTTCCTGGCCTCCGACGCTTCCGCCTACCTCACCGGCCTCGCCATCCCCATCGACGGAGGAGCCTCCGCATGACCGACACCACCGATCGCCCAGCCCTCCGCGACGACCCGCGGGTCGACCCCCGCCTCGTAGCGGCGGTCGCGCCCATGGGCCTCGCCGACCCGCTGCCGCCGTCGACCATCGACGCCGGCACCGACCTCGAGGTCATCCGCAAGGTGCTGGGCAAGCTCGAAGCCGGCTCGGCCAAGATGCTCGAGTTCTCCACCGCGGGCCTGCCGGAGGTCACCGGGGTGGATCGATCCACCGAGACCGTCACCGGTGCCGACGGCAACGAGGTCACCCTCTACGTCCACCGTCCATCGACGGTCGACGAACCCGTCCCCGGGATCCTCCACCTTCACGGAGGCGGTGGCGTGATGTTGTCGGCCGCCGACGTGGGCTACGTGCGCTGGCGCGACGAGCTGGCGGCGCTCGGAACCGTGGTGGTGGGAGTCGAGTTCCGCAACGGTGCCGGACGGTTGGGTACCCACCCGTTCCCGGCAGGCCTGAACGACTGCGCGGCCGGTCTGGAGTGGATCGACGCCAACCGCAGCGAGCTGGGCCTGTCGGCCGTGCTGGTGTCGGGCGATTCCGGTGGCGGCAACCTGTCGCTCGCCACCGCGCTGAAGGCCAAGCGCGACGGTGTTCTCGCTCGCGTCGACGGCGTCTACGCGCTCTGCCCCTACGTGTCGAACGCATACGCGGCCCCAACCGAAGACCTGCCGTCGCTCACCGACAACGACGGCCTCTTGGTGTCGGTGGCGATGCTCGGCGCCATGGCCAAGGCGTACACGCCCGAGGACGCCGACGCCGACAACCCGCTGGCGTGGCCCCACCACGCCAGCGGCGAAGACGTGGCCGACCTGCCGCCCCACGCCATCTCGGTCAACGAGCTCGATCCGTTGCGCGACGAAGGCCTCGCCTACTACCGCAAGCTCCTGGCCGCGGGCGTGCCCGCCCGGTGCCGCACCGTCAACGGCACCTTCCACGCCGCCGAGAACAACTACTTCGCCGCCATCCCCGACGTCGTCCGCGCCACCCTGAGCGACATCGTCGCCTTCGCCCGATCCCTCTGAGCCGAGACGCCGAACGGCTTCTGGTCACCGAACCTGCTCCCACGGAGCCTGAATCACTACCAGAACGAGGAAGGCCCCAACTCAACTCGTTCTGGTCACCGAACCTGCTCTCACAGGGCACGGATCACTACCAGAACGAGTCCGACCCCAGAACCCGCCGGGCCCGGGTCCGGTGCGTGGGACGGGGCTGGGGCGGGCCGGTTGACCCTTTGGACCGATCGGTCTATTTTCGGTGGCGTGAGCCTGACCGACGAGCGTCCCGACTTGAGCGACCGCAGCCTCGACACGGCGTACCCGATCACCGGCGAGCAGGTGCGCAGCCTCCACCAGGACAGCTGGGCATCGATCCCTGGCCTGCTCGACCTCGACACCGTGGAGAAGCTCCGAGACGCCCTGCTGGCGGCCGAGCCACGGACCACCATCAGCGGTCCCGACAAGCCCCCCGCCGACCCCAACGCCCTGCTCAGCCACGAAGGCGTGGCCTGGCGAGATCCCTTCGTGCGCAGCGTGGCCACCTCCCGGCGACTGTCGAGCGCCGTCGTCGGCCTGCTCGAGCAGCTCGACGCCGTGTTCTGCCAGGACATCAGCTTCTTCAAGCCCGAGGGCGCCCGCGCCATCCCGTACCACCAGGACTACTCGTACTGGCCGTTCGACCGGAAGGGCTGCGTCACCCTCTGGATCGCCCTCGTCGACATGACCCCGGAGATGGGGCCGCTGCGCTACCTGAAGGGCTCACACCTGGAAGGTCCGCTCGGCCTGATCGAGCAGCGCGACATCCGCGACGCCTACCCCCACCTCGCAGACAACGAGATCGTGGGGGGCAAGGCCATGAAGGCCGGCGACGCCCAAGCTCACTGGG
Organism: Acidimicrobiales bacterium; assembly: GCA_012513855.1. GTDB lineage: Bacteria > Actinomycetota > Acidimicrobiia > Acidimicrobiales > Iamiaceae > Aquihabitans. The sequence goes on along the minus strand of JAAZBK010000327.1, from coordinate 1,308 downwards.
AGCTGACCCTCCACGGGTCCCGCCGCAACGACGGGCCCGGGCGACGGGAGGCGGTGGCGTTCCGCTACATCCGCAGCGACACCATCTACATCGGGCTGACCCACCCCCACTACGACCAGTTCGGTCTCGCGCCGGGCAAGAGGTTCGTCGACAACGACCACTTCCCGCACCTGAACGCCGAGGGCCTGATCGACCCATCGCGCGACGACATCTCCAGCTTCACCTACGAGACGGGCGACGCCGGAGAACCCTGACCTCTGGGGCCTTGCCGCGCTCCCGAGCACCGGCCAAAAGATCGTTCTACGATGTTTTTGACCCACTGCCGGGTTGAGAGGACATCTCGATCGCCGGTGACCGCAGCACCCCGCCGCGCCGGATGGCGCTCCTCACGCTCCTCGCCGCCGCGCTCGGGCTGATCGGCGGAGCTGCTGCCTGGGCGCTGGTCCACCTCATCGGCCTGCTCACGAACCTGGCCCTGTTCCACCGCTTCGAGTGGTCGACCCCAGACCTGGCGGAGGTGACCCGAGGGCCGTGGCTGGTGGTCGCAGCCGTCCTCGGCGGGGTGTGCGTGTCGTTGATCGCCCAGTGGTCGCCCCAGGTCCGCGGCCACGGCATCCCCGAGGCCATGGAGGCCGTACTGACCAACCAGAGCCGCATCAGCCCTCGGACGGCCCTGGCCAAGCCCGTGTCGGCCGCCGTGGCCATCGGCACCGGTGGCCCCTTCGGAGCCGAGGGCCCGATCATCGTGACCGGCGGGGCCCTCGGATCCCTGATCGGACAGGTCGTCCCGACATCGCCATCGGAGCGGAAGATCCTCCTGGCCTGCGGAGCGGCGGCCGGGATGTCGGCCACCTTCGGATCACCGCTGGCCGCGGTGATCCTGGCCATCGAGCTGCTCCTCTTCGAGATGTCGTCGCGGGCGTTCGTGCCGCTGGTCGTGGCATCGAGCCTCGCTGCCGGCGTCCACCACTGGGTGTTCGATGAGGGCCCGCTGTTCGACGTTCCGCCCCACGACTACGCCGGGTTGGACAAGCTTCCCTTCTACGCGCTGCTCGGCTTGGCCTGCGGAATCCTCGCGGTGGTGGTCAACCGGGGGCTCTTCATGTTCGAGGCCGGGTTCCGGCGTCTTCCCGTCAACCCCTTCTGGCATCCACCGATCGGGGCCCTCGGCTTCTCGCTGGTCGGTCTGGTCGCGCCCCGGGCCCTGGGCGTGGGCTACGGCGTCATCAGCGATGTCCTGCAGAGTCGCCTCGCCGTCGGCACGATCGCCGTGCTGTGCGTGGCGAAGCTGTTGGCGTGGTGGGTCGC
>JAAZBK010000326.1 GCA_012513855.1 Acidimicrobiales bacterium | reverse complement strand
GCCAGGAACGAGCCGGTGGACGGATCGGGGATCACCGGGGAGTCGGCCGGGTAGCGCAGGGCCTTGAGGTCGGCTGTGGCCACGAAGCGGGCCCCGCTGATGTTCCAGGCCCCGATCATGCAGCCGGCGTAGAAGTGATCGCGCTCGTACCAGCGGTTGTAGGCCACCTCGTGGCCGCGGTGGGGCTCGACGAGGGTCACGAGCGCGCCGCCGAGGCGCACCGGCCGTTCCGCGGTCTTGCCGCTGCCCAGTTCCTGCATGTTGGTCCCCTGTCGTCGCTTCGGCCCGAGCGGTTCCGGTTGCCTGCCGTGGCAGGCCGACCAGAAACTAGAACACGTTCTATTCTGCCAGACCGACGGACGAAGCGCACCCCCGCTCCACAACCATCCCCACCCCACCCCACCCGGTTCGGGGCACCAGACGTCGCCACACGACACCACCTGCCCCCAACCCCCGAACCGCACGCCCACCCCACCAGGTTCGGGGCACCAGACGTCGCCACACGACACCACCTGCCCCCAACCTTCGCCGGTGACCCCGGTCCAACGAGTCGAGGCCGGAGGTCGGTTCCCGGCTGAGCGGGTGGTTTCACGCACAGATGACCCGAGGACCCCGCCGTTCTCTGTGTCACACCCCCTGGTAATGGTGGAGGGACGCCTTCCCCGGAATCCGCAGCGGCTGCGCCGCGCCCATCCCGAGAAGAAGGCACCGTGTCCCCCCGATCGAATCGTTCGACTACTTCACCCACCTCCCCCGACCTCGCCATCGCAGCGATCGCTAGGCGCCAACACGGCGTCTGGTCGCTGGCTCAGGCGCGCGAGGCCGGCTTCACCTCGTCGATGGTTCGGGCACGCCGCGAATCCGGCAGATGGCTCGGCATCGACAACGCGGTGTACGCCGACGTGTCGAGCGTGCCCACGTGGCATCGGCAGGTTGCCGCTGCGGTACTCGCGGAGCCGTGGGCCTCTGCATCTCACCGGTGCGCGGCCGCCCTACTCGATGCCGACGGCTTCCGGCGCGGCCTGGTAGAGATCACGACCCGACCAGGGGCCAACGTCCGAGGCCGGCTGGCGCTCGCCCACCGGGGCATCGACGTCCAGACGACCTTCGTGCAGGGAATTCGCTGCAGTACTCCAGCCCAGATGTTCGTCGACCTGGCTCAGGTGGTGGACGAACGGAGGCTCCGCGTGGCGTTCGACGACTACGTGACGCGACATCCAGACGTGCTCGACAAGGTGCGCGCCCGATACGTCACCCTCGCCCCTCGTGGCGGACGGAACCTACGAGCATTGCGACGTGTGCTCGATCGCTACTCCGACGACCCCGTTCCGACCTCGTCCGAGCTCGAGCGCGTCCTGCGGCACGTCCTCGACGATCCTGCGATCCCGACGATCGAGTGGGAGGCCGCGTTTCCCGGCCAACAGGCCGGTGGTCAGCGAGTTGACGGACTGATCACAGCCTGGAAGATGGTGATCGAAGCCGACGGCCGGGCATGGCACACCCGTTTGGATGACTTCGAACGCGATCGTCGTCGCGACACCGAGGCAGCCAGCGCAGGGTTCCTGACGATGCGATTCACGTGGCAGCAGTTGACTCGCGAGCCACGGTGGGTCCGATCCCGCATCATCGAGGCCGGATGCCATCGATCAGCTGCGTGAGGTTCGGGGCAGCACGCGTCGCCACACGACACCACCTGCCCCCAACCCCCGGTGGCCCACCCCACCCCACCGGGTTCGGGGCACCAGACCTCGCCACACGACACCACCTGCCCCCAACCCCCGGGTGGGTGTGCGTTCGGCGCGGCGGGCGTGCGTTCGGCGCAGCAGCCGTCTGACGCTCGACGACGGCCGTGACAGGATGGCCGCCCTCGCCCCGACCCGCTGGAGCCAGCCATGTCCGATCCCACCTGCTTCGACGTCGAGCGCATCGGCAAGGTCGCCCACCTGCGCCTCAATCGTCCCGACGAGCTCAACTCGATGACCCGGGAGTTCTGGTCGGAGCTTCCGAGCGTCGTTCGTGACCTCGACGACGACGGGTCGGTGCGAGCCATCGTCATCTCCTCCACCGGCAAGCACTTCAGCGCGGGCATGGACCTCGCGGTGTTCACCGGTGGTGGCGGCGACGCCATGGGAGGGTCGGCGGCCGACGGCGCCAGGGCTGAGGAGGGTCGGGTTCGGGCTCGTCTGATGCAGAGCGTGCTGCTCCTCCAGAAGAGCTTCACCGCTCTGGAGGAGGTGCGCGTTCCTGTGATCGCTGCGATCCACGGCGGTTGCATCGGCGGCGCGGTCGACATGGTCTCGGCCTGCGACATCCGCTACGCCAGCGCCGACGCGTTCTTCTGCATCCAGGAGATCAACATCGGCATGACTGCCGACGTGGGCACGCTCCAACGCCTGCCCAAGATCATCCCCGAGGGCATCGCACGCGAGTGGGCCTACCGAGGCAACCGCGTGCCGGCGGCTCGTGCCGCCGAGGTGGGGCTGGTCAACGAGGTGTATCCCGACCACGAGTCACTCGTGGCCGGGGCGCTGGAGGTGGCCCAGGAGATCGCGGCCAAGAGCCCGCTCGCCATCTGGGGCACCAAGGAGATGATCAACTTCACCCGCGACCACTCCGTGGCCGACTCGCTCAAGCACATGGCCGCCTGGCAGTCGGGCATGTTCCAGCCCGCCGACATGATCGAGACGTTCGTAGCCAAGGGCGAGAAGCGGGAGCCCGAGTTCCCCGACGTCCTTCGCAACAGCCGGGGCCTCTGACCGAACCACCCGTGCCGCGGGCGCCGTGGTCGAATGGTTCGACCAAGGCACCCACACCTCGTGGGTCCGGGTGCGATGCGAGACGGCCCGGGTGGGGAGACGGCCCGGGTG
>JAAZBK010000325.1 GCA_012513855.1 Acidimicrobiales bacterium | reverse complement strand
GCGGAGGCGGCGGGTCACGGTGTCGGGGTGACGGTGGTCTGCCCGGCGGCGGTCGACACCCCGATCCTCGACAAGGGCGAGCTCGGCGGGTTCGACGGCCGCCGCTACTACCTCGACGGCCAGGGCGTGCGTCGTCCACTCGACCCGGACGCGCTGGCACGCAGTGTGCTGGACGGCGTCTCCCGGAATCGTGCGCTGGTAATCGAGCCGGCGCGTGCGCGGGCCACCTGGCGACTGCAACGTCTCGCGCCCGGACTGATGGACCGGATGCTCACGCGCTACGTCCGCTCCGCCCGCAGCTAGCGGGGCACCGTTCCCGGAAGAGTCGGGGCTGTCCCTGGTGATGTAGTTATCGGGTGGCTCCGACGTGGCGGTTCAGGAAGTCGATCTGATCGGCCACGATGCGCTCGAAGTGCGGGTCCAGGTAGGGCTCGAAGTGCGTGCAGTCGTAGGTTTTGACCTCGCCTTTGGGGATGCGAGCCACGATTTTGCGCGCCTTGGCATACGGTGTGACGTCGTCCCTGATGGCCAGTTGGGCCAGCGTTGGTGCGGTGATCTTGGCAGCGTGCCGGCCCGGGGAGTAGAACGGCACCCGCAATGCGATGCGGGCTGCGACATCGTTATCGGCCAGCAATTGGTCGCGCTTGTCACCGGCCATCTTCAGTACCAGGTCATACGCGCCCGGTGAGGTCATCATGGCGACTTCGCCGGGTCGGCCGATGGACTTCACCCGGCGCGGCGGGCGGCCCAGCCATGCCCCCACCTGATCTCGCGCCGCCGCCCCCGCCAAACGAGCGACCAGTGCTGGGGATTGCGCGAACGCCGAGGCGGGGCCGGTGACGTGCGGCACCTGCACGATCGCGGCCGCCAGTGCGTGGTCCCGGGCGGCGAGGTTCAAGACGTGACCGCCACCGAATGAGGACCCCCACCCGACCACCCGGGTGGTGTCGACGCCGTCGAGGCCGCGGGCGTAGGCCACCGCGGCGCGCCAGTCGGCATGCTGGGCAGCGATATCGAGGACCCGTCGAGGCTGCCCGTCACTCGCGCCCCAGGACCGGTAGTCGAATACCAATGCCGCGTACCCGGCCTGGGCGAACCGGGCGGCATAGGCGTCCAGGCGGAGCTCCCGGAACGCGGCGAACCCATGGGCTAACACCACGATCGGCGGGTTCTTCGCGCCGTCTGGACGGTAAAGCCACGCCGCGCATTCCACGCCCTCGGAGAGGAAGGTGACGTCGTGCCGGACATAGGTGTGCGCGGCCCTGGGCCCTCCGGGCGAAGCGGGCTCGTTGATCGTCATTCAAGAGACGCTAGCATTGGCTTGAATGCCATTCAAGAGGACCGCATAGGATCGGGTTGTGTCGAAGAACAGGCGACCCAAGGCGTCGCAGGAGAAGCGGGCGGAGATCGTCACCGTCGCCCGCACACTCTTTGTCGACGCCGGATACGACGCCACCTCGATGGGCCGCCTGGCCGCGGCGGCCGGCGTCGCCTCGAACACCATTTACTGGTATTTCGCGGACAAGGATGCCGTTCTGATCGCAGTACTGGACGACGTCATGGCCGATGCGTGGGACGAGTACCAGTCGGTGGCCGCCGAACCTATCTCCGTGCGCCTGTTGTGGGTAGTGCGCCAGCTGCAGCAATTGAGCCGCCTGGTTAGCACCGTCCACGCCCGCGCCGGGCGTTCACCGTCGGTCGCGTTGTGGCACGACAATTTCCACTTGCAGACTTCCAGCCTGTTCCGCTCCGAACTCGAGGCCGCCGGGTCGGCCGCGGACAGCTTGGATGCCGAAGTCATGATCGGCGTATTCGCCATCGAGGGCCTACTGATGCACCCGTTAAGTGAGGAGCGGCAGCGCACCGTCTGCGACGCACTCGCCGCGCGGTGGATCCCGCCGCCGCTTTAGGGTTCTGCGTGGGCAGCTGGCCAGCCGGCAGTCGAGTGGCGATGCCCCTGGCGGGCTGATGGCCAGCCCGGCGCAGCGCACCCATCTGGTTGACGCGTCATCTACTATGGGGGCATGAACTCACCCGCCTCCGCCCACGATCCCGCCGCGACCGCCTCGTCGTCGTCGCAGGGTTCTCCCGCCACCCACGACGTCACCTTTGGCCTCGACACCTTCGGCGATACGACCGTCGACCGCGACGGCCGCCCCGTCCATCACGCGCAGGTCCTGCGCGACGTCGTGGAGCAGGGCGT
>JAAZBK010000047.1 GCA_012513855.1 Acidimicrobiales bacterium | reverse complement strand
GCACCCATGCCCCAGTCGGCCCGCCCCTCCGACAGCAGGTCGAGGGTGGCGATCTCCTTCGCGGCGATGACCGGATTGCGGAGGTCGTTGCAGAGCACCTGGGTTCCCACGCGCAGGGTGGTGGTGGCCGCGGCCGCAGCCACCAGGCCCGGCACCGGCGCCAACTGGGGGTTCGTGTGGTCCGGCAGCAGGAGCGTCCCGTAGCCCTGGTCCTCCACCTTGCGGGCAAGCGTCCTCCAGGAGCCGCCGTCCAGCACCGCATGGGCCGCAACACCGAACCGGATCGCACGCTTGATCGCCATGGCGCCGATCGTACGGGTCTCCCCGCCGGCGAACGACCGTTCCGGTCGCTGTCACCCGGTGGCGGTACCTTCGTTCCATGCACTCCACGACGACAGATCTCCCTGTCGACGTAGACACGAGCGCAGTTCCGCCCCAACCGGCAACGGTCTCCTACCGCTGCCCGGTTCGGGCCGCGCTGGACCTCGATCCGACCCGCCAGCACCTGAAGGCTCCCCAGGACCCGTCGGAGCTGACTCGGGGCGAGCAGACCCGGCGACACGTCGCCGCTGTTCGTGAGCGCCTGGCCGAGGCGGCCACCACCGACCCGTCGGTGATCGTCATCGAGCGGAACGCGACCGACGGCGTAGAGCTCACCCGCCAGGCGATGGCCAGCACCGCACGGTTGATCGTGGGCGCACACCTGCCCACCGATGCCGCGGCCAAGCGCTCGGGCTGCACCACGGTGCTGGCCCGGGCAGACCGCTCCGGTGAGGGCGGTTGGTACCCGGTGGAGATCCGGCGGCACCTCCTCACCCGAGACGCCAACGGCAGCACCGTCGATGCATCGCCGATCACCGATCCGCACCTGGCCGCGGCCACCACCGTCGAGAACACGGCCATCCGCCCCCAGCGCCACAACGAGAACGGGCGGCAGCTCGCGCACCAGTGGCGGCTACTCGAGGTCATGGGTGCGGTGCTGCCCGGCCAGCGCGCCATGGGTGGCGTGATCGATCGCCACGGCGAGCTGGTCTGGTGGGTCGACCTCGAGGACCCGAGATGGCCCACCCGCTGGACCGACCGCAAGGTCACGATGTTGGAGCACTACGACCACGGCTTCGACTTCCGCCTGCGGACCATCGCCCACCAGTCGGGGTACGACGGGCCCCTCATGGAGAGCGCGGTCCCGCCCGTCCGCATCGGGGAGTGCTCCAGCTGCCCCTGGGAGCAGGTCTGCCTCGCTGCGATGGAGGCGGTCGACCACGTCTCGCTGATCCCCCGCTCGACCTTCGACCACTACGCGGTCCACAAGAAGCGCAACATCACCACCAGGGCCCAGGTCGCCCAGCTCCACTGGCCCACGGCGTTCGCCATGCACGGTTCCGAGCCGCGCTCACCCTCGGTCGACCTGGTGGCGCTGCTCGACGTCACGTCCGATCTGCCAGCCGCCACCCCCATCGCCGACCTGTTCAGGCCCGCCGCTGCCGAACCTCACCCCGAAGGCGCGGTCAACGGCGCCTCGGGGCCGACCCAGCTCCAGTTCCTGGGGCTGGGGACCGAGGCCGATGAGATCGAGGCCGAAGACGCCGAGCCCGAACCGATAGACCCCGACGAGGCCCCCGATCTCCACCACCACCTCGACCGCCGCCCGGATCCGGTGGGCGTGGGACTCGTACCGCTCGAACGGGTCGACCACGTGGTCGAGCGCTTCGGCCGGCTCGGGATCGGCACGGTTGCAGACCTCTCCACGCTCGATCCGTTCACGGCTTCCTACAGCGGCGAACCGTGTGGGCACTTGCCCACCGTCATCGATCAGGCCAGAGCGGCAACCGCCGGCCAGCCCTTCCTCCGCCGCGGGCTGGTCCGAGCCGAGGTCCCTCGCGCCGACGTCGAGATCGACGTCGACATGGAGAACGTCGAGGACGGCGTCTACCTCTGGGGGACCTTCGTGAGCGGCCACCCCGACCACCTGACCCGGCTCGACCTCCGCCCCGGCTACCACGGCTTCTGGGACATGGATGCCATGAGCGCGGTGCGCCAGGTCGAGGTGTTCAGCCGCTTCTGGACCTGGCTCGCAGAGATCCAGGCCGCGTGCCGCGAGCACGGCCTCACGTTCCGGGCCTACTGCTACACCTCGGCCGAGCACCAGAAGATGCTCCAGATCCTGGCCGCCGCTGATCCGGCCTCCCTCCTCCCCCTCCCGACCAGGCAAGAGGTCGACGAGTTCGTCGGATCAGCCCGGTGGGTAGACGTCTACGAGGTGGTCCGGGGATCTCTGGTGGTGGGACACGGCCTCGGCTTGAAGAAGATCGCTCCGCTGGCCGGCTTCCGGTGGCGTGACGACGACGCGGGCGGACTGCAGTCGATGGCGTGGCACCGCGAGGCCATCGAGAACCCCGACCCCGAGGTGAGGGCGTTCAACCGGTCGCGGCTGCTCGCCTACAACGAGGACGACGTGCGGGCCACCCTGGCCGTGCGGAACTGGCTCTCCACCACCTCGCTGCCCTCGATCGAGGCCTGGGTGCCCGACGGGGGCTCAGCCAGCTGAACCCCGACCGTCGCTCAGACCAGCGGCCGCAGGTACAGGTAGTTGAAGAGGAACGTGGTGGTGGTGTCGATGATCTCGTCGCGGTGGGCCACGTAGGGGACGTGGCCATCGCCCTCCCACGACACGAGATGGGCCCAGGAGTCGCCCTCGTCGGCACAGGTGATGGTGTCGGTGGCCCAGGCGTAGGGGACCAGTCCGTCGGACGTGCCGTGGAAGAGCAGGGCCCCGGCGTCGTCGGGGTCGCAGCTTCCGAGGAGGCGGGCACCCGAGAGCGACACCGCCGCCTGGACCCGCGATGAGACCGTCGCCCCAGCCGATCCGGGCACCACGGCCTGATATCCGACGTTGAGCGCGGTGATCGCTCCGGCCGAGGTCCCGGCCATGGCGATTCGGTTCGGATCGATGCGGTACGAGGCCGCGTTCTGGCGGAAGAACCGAACCGCCGCCTGGGCATCCTCGGTGGCATCGACGATCGACTCGACGCAGGCGCCGTCGATCACCGTGCACCCGTTGGCCGAGAGCCGGTAGCTGATCGAGGCGTTCACGTAGCCCTTGCGCGAGAAGACGTTGGCCTGGTCGACGAGCTC
>JAAZBK010000324.1 GCA_012513855.1 Acidimicrobiales bacterium | reverse complement strand
TGGCGCGCGAGAGCCTCAGGCGCCGGATCTGGGCGGTGATCGCGTCGGACCCCGAGCTGGGACGACAGGTCGACTGGTCGGTCGGTGGCACCGGATCCGACCGACACGACGGGCTCGGATCGACGATCAACAGCGTCGACGACCTCATGGCGCTGACCCGAACCGAGGCCGACATCGACGAGCTGGCGGGGTGGGCTGACGGTCAACCCGCTCACCTCCAGGCGATGGTCGACGCCTACATGGCCGGAGCGACCTGAAAACCGAGCCCACCGGGAGGTCTGCAACGGAACTGCAACATCAGCGAGATCGATCCGACATGGATCACCTGGCAGCAGCACTATTCGTCACCAATGGTGGCTCCCCGCTACGGATTGTGCGAGCATCTGGGCCAATCGTTCCGCGACCAATCTGGGAGATGGCACCGTGGCGATCAGTTCCCCCACGCCGCACCGAGCGGCCCCACGGCCAGGTACCCGCACCCGGCCCACGCCCAGGCGCGCCGCACTGGCGGCCGTGGCCGTGATCGGCGCGCTCACGTTGTCGGGGTGCTGGGGCTCGACCCAGCACAAGGAGCTCGACTTCATCAACTGGTCCCGCGGCACCAACGGGCTCGCGGCGGTGAACGGAGATTCCCAGCTCATGGCCAAGGCCCAGGCCTGGTCCGAGCACATGGCCCGCACCGGACGCCTGGAGCACACGGGGGGCGGAAACAACCTCGATCCGAGCGGCATCCACAACTGGTGCGGGGTGGCCGAGAACGTCGCCTACAACGCCAGCTCGTTCGACGCCCACCAGGCGTTCATGAAGTCGCCACCGCATCGCCGCAACGTCCTCGGCGACTACGACCGCGTCGGCACGGGCGTAGCCCGCAAGGGCAACACGGTCTGGGTCACCGAGATCTACGTCCGCTCATGCTGAGCGAGACGTCCGACACCTGCGCTTTGGGGTCTGATCCGCGCCGCTCGTAGGCTCGGTTCCCGTGACGGACGCCACCGAAAAGCCCTCGACCTCCGCCGGCCTCGACGACTGGAAGGCCCTGGCCGCCAAGGATCTCAAGGGACGCTCCCCCGACGATCTGGTCCGCACCAGGCCCGAGGGCATCGACGTCAAGCCGCTCTACACCGCGGCCGACGTGGAGGGCCTCGAGACCGACACCCTGCCCGGCTTCGAGCCGTTCACCCGGGGCGTGCGGGCCACCATGTACGCCAACCGGCCGTGGACGATCCGCCAGTACGCGGGCTTCTCCACCGCCGAGGAGTCGAACGCCTTCTACCGCCGCAACCTGGCTGCCGGCCAGCAGGGCGTGTCGGTGGCATTCGACCTGGCCACCCACCGGGGCTACGACTCCGACCATCCCCGGGTGGTGGGCGACGTGGGCAAGGCCGGCGTGGCGATCGACTCCGTGGAGGACATGAAGATCCTCTTCGACGGCATCCCGCTCGACCAGATGTCGGTGTCGATGACGATGAACGGCGCCGTGCTGCCCGTCCTCGCGCTCTACATCGCCGCGGCCGAGGAGCAGGGGGTGAAGCCGGAGCAGCTGGCGGGGACCATCCAGAACGACATCCTCAAGGAGTTCATGGTCCGCAACACCTACATCTATCCGCCCGA
>JAAZBK010000046.1 GCA_012513855.1 Acidimicrobiales bacterium | reverse complement strand
GTCTTGCCCTGGCCGTTGGGGCCGAGCACCGCGGTGAGGCCGGGATCGAAGGTGACGTCGGCTTCCCGATAGCCCCGGAAGTCGGTGAGCCAGAGCCTTCTCAGGTGCAAGCCGGTGCCACCGGAGTCAGCGGGTTCAGGAGACCCGGACCGGCATCAGCAGGTACAGGAAGTCTTCGGCGCCCTGAGCCCTGATGACGGCCGGCTTCTGGGCATCGACCGTGAAGAGCGTGATCTCGTCTCCGGGCGACACCTCGACCCCGCTGAGGAGGTAGTCGGGGTTGAACGCCACGGTGAGCTCCTCGCCGGAGTAGCCCGCGTCGACCTGTTCGTGGGCCTGGCCGACGTCTTGGGTGATGGCCACCAGCTCCAGGCCGTCGGCGCTCATGGCGAGCCGCACCGGGGTGTTGGGCTCCCGGGCCATGAGCTTCACCCGGCGCACCGCCTCCACCAGGACCTCTCGACCGACGGTGAGCTGGTTGGGGTGGCTGGCAGGGATCAGGCCGCGGTAGTTGGGGAACTCGCCCTCGATGAGGCGCGTGGTCAGGCGGAGGCCGCCGACCTCGAATGACGCCTCGCGCTCACCGAGCCGGAGGGTGATCTCCTCGGCCGAGCCGAGAAGGCGCTCGAGCTCCTTGAGGGCCCGCGACGGTACGAGCACGCTCTGACCTTCGCCCATGACGGATGCACCCGGGAGGTCGCGCACCGCCAAGCGGTACGAGTCTGTGGCCACCAGGCGGAGGCCACCAGCTTCCGCGGCGAGGAGCACGCCGGTGAGGATCGGGCGGGCGTCGTCGGCGCTCGCCGCCGGAACCACCTGGTGCAGAGCCGATGCGAAGTCGTTGGCCGCCAGGGTGACCGCATCGTCGGCCGGCATGGCGAGCCGCGGGAACTCATCGGCGGGAAGGAGGCGGATCGAGGACTCGAAGCGCCCGGCCCGGATGTGGGCCTCGTCTCCCTCGCACGACACCTCGACCCGCGGATCACCGAGCGACTTGGTGACGTCGAGCGCGATCCGCGACGGGAGCACGGCTACACCGTCGACATCGCCGGCCACCTCGATCTCGGTCTCGATGGTGAGCTCCAGGTCGCTACCGGTCAGCTTGAGCCGGTTGCCGACGAGCTCCGCACGCACGCCGGCCAGCACTGGGAGGGCGCCCCCGCGGTTGGCCACCGCCCGGCCTGCCGCGCCGAGGGCATCGACGAGGGTGTCACGCTCGCAACGGAACTTCACGAGTGGTGCTCACTTTCTCCGGAGAGGGTGCTTATCAGAAGTTGGTGGTGGTGATAGGTGCTGTGGATTGGGGACAATCGAGCATCATCGCTGGTCAGGGGGGCTCCTGGACCGCGCACCGTCATCCCCAGCGTTCCACAGGATCGGGTCCGGGAAGGGGATGCTCTGCGCGGGGTGTGGAGTTCTCCATCTGTCGTCCACCCATCGTCCACCGTCGATCCCCCGGCATTCCACAGCGCCGTCGGCCACTTCCCACGGAGTAATGCCCAGGTTCCTGTGGACAATGGTGGACAACTGTTGTGACAACAGACACGTTTGAACGCGCGAACGTGGGTTCGGGGACCGGCTGGCAGGCGGGTGCGGCCACGAGCCCTATCCGCCCTTGCGGATCTGTTGGACCAGCTCAGAGACCTGATCGTAGATCTGGCGCCGTTCACGCATGAGGGCCTTGATCTTCTCGACGGCGTGGATGACCGTGGTGTGGTCGCGACCGCCGAACTCGCGGGCGATGGCGGGATACGACAGATCGGTGAGCTCGCGGAAGACGTACATGGCGATCTGACGGGCGGTGACCAGGGGTCGCCGCCGGCTCTTGCCCTTCAGGTCCTCGACCGTGAAGTCGAACATCTCGGCGGTGGCCTGGAGGATCATCGCCGGAGTGATGGGCCGGGGCTGGCGGTCGCCGAGGATGTCGTGGAGGTGACGCTCTGCCTTGTCGAGGGTGAGCGGCTCCTTGTCGAGGTTGGCCAGCGCCGTCACCCGGTTCAGAGCGCCTTCCAGCTCGCGGATGTTGTCGGTGATGTTGGTGGCGATGAACTCGAGCACCTCATCGGGTATCGGCACCGGCTCGCCCTCGGCCTTCTTGCGGAGGATCGCGAGGCGCGTCTCCAGGTCGGGCGGTTGGATGTCGGTGGTGAGCCCCATCTTGAACCGGGTGCGGAGCCGGTTCTCGAGCGTGGAGATGGCATCGGGCGGTCTGTCCGACGACAGCACCAGCTGGCGCCGCCCCTCGTGGAGGGCGTTGAAGGTGTGGAAGAACTCCTCCTGGGTCTCCTTGCGGTTCTCCAGGAACTGGATGTCGTCGACCAGGAGGACGTCGACCTCTCGGTAGCGCCGCTTGAAGTCAGCCGATGTCTTGTGACGGATCGACTCGATGAACTGGTTGAGGAACGCCTCCGACGTGATGTAGCGCACCACGTAGTCGGGGTAGTTCTCCTCGATGTAGTGCCGTATGGCGTGGAGCAGGTGGGTCTTGCCCAGGCCGGCGTCTCCGTAGATGAAGAGCGGGTTGTAGCTGCGCCCGGGGGTCTCAGCCACCGCCAGGGCCGCGGCGTGGGCGAAGCGGTTCGACGTCCCGGTCACGAACGCCTCGAACGTGAGGTTGTTGGGGATCTCGTCGCTGAGCGTCCGGACCGGGGTGTGCGCCGGCGCGGTGTCGACCCCGTCGATGACGTCGGGCGGGGTTCCCAGGAGGGCGTCGAGCGGATCGTCGAAGAGGGTGGGCTCAGCGGCGTCGGTCTGGATCACGAACTTGATCTGGAGAGGCTCACCGTGACGGTCGCGCACCGCATCCTCGACCAGGGACAGGTACCGGTTCTCCACCCGGTCCTTCACCACCGCGCTGGGCACGGCGATCACCAGTTCCGAACCGTTCATCTCGACGGCGGTGACATCCTGGAACGTCGACAGCCAGACAGCGTCGGTGACCTGGGTCTGGAGGAACTCCTGGCACGCGGTCCACAGCTGTTGTGCATCTGACACCGGCTCGTCCATCCCTCCTGAGATCGCGTTCCACAGCAAGTTCCACAGACTGTGGAAAACAAGATGCCGATCGCTCGGTCGGACGACGTCCGGAGCGGTCGGTGTGGTTGGTCGTCGGTGCCCGGCAGGTGCCGAAGCTGACTGGGGTTCGGACCGTAGCACCGGATTGCCGCGGTTGCGCAAGACCGGTGTGCTAGGGCTCGACGGCCATGGCGGCCGGCGCAGTGGCCTGGGAATACGAGTCATCCCGGTGTCGGAGCAGGTCATCGTGCCCCGGCCGTTGTTGCCCGTGGTCGGCGCCACGGCGTAGCGTTGTCGGACGTTCGCGCGCCGGACCCTGTCCCGCGCGTGCATCTGTTCATGAGCGGGTGCAGTCGGCACCCCGGTCGAGCGCCGTCGCTCGACCCCGAGGAGGAACTCGAAGTGAAGCGCACATTCCAGCCCAACGTCCGCAAGCGGGCCAAGAACCACGGCTTTCGTCACCGGATGTCCACCCGCGCCGGCCGTGCCATCTTGCGGAACCGTCGCCTGAAGGGCCGGGCCAAGCTGTCGGCCTGATCGGGCCCATCCGCGATCGCAGCACCTTCGCGGCGTTGCGATCCAACGGTCTGAGGGTCCGTTCGGGCCCGCTCTCGGTGGTTCACCTCCATGAGACCGGAGCCGGCGATCCGCCAGTACGGGTGGCGTTCGCCATAACCCGGAAGGTCGGAACCGCGGTGGTGAGGAACCGGCTGCGACGTCGGCTGCGAGCGATCTGCGCCGATCTGCAGCGAGACAGGCCAGGTGGGCTTCCGCCCGGAGCCCTGCTCATCTCGGCCGGACCAGAAGCGGTTCGGCGTACCCCAGACGAACTGAGACAAGACGTGGTCCGCCTGATCGACGCCCTCGAGACCCGGCGCTCTGTGGAGCAACGGTGAGCGTGATAGCTCGAGCCATGCGCGCCCTGGTGCGGGGCTACCAGGCGATTCGCGCCGGTCGACCCTCGCCGTGCCGCTACGTCCCCTCGTGTTCGGAGTACGCGGTGGAGGCCCTCGAGACCCACGGGGCTCTTCGGGGTGGATGGTTGGCGGCGCGCCGCATCGGACGGTGCAACCCCTGGGGCGGCTACGGCTATGACCCGGTACCCGACACCACGAGACCCACGGAGCGCCGCGGTGGCTCTGAGGGATCTGCTTCGGCCGAGGTCGACCACGTCGACCACTCCGCCGACCCATTCCCCCACCTCCCCAATGACCACCTCCACGAACGGACGGTCGCCTGATGTACGACGTCATTGCCCGGCCGCTGCAGTTCTACTACGAGCTGTGGCCCAGCTACGCGGGAGCCATCGCGCTGCTCACCCTCACGGTGATGTTGGTGCTGCTGCCGCTGACGCTGAAGGGCACGCGCTCGATGCTGGCCATGCAGAAGCTCCAGCCCGAGCTCAAGAAGCTCCAGAACCAGCACCGCGACGATCGGCAGAAGCTGAACGAGGAGGTGATGAAGTTCTACAAGGAGAACAACATCAACCCCCTGTCGGGCTGCATGCCGCTGCTCCTGCAGATGCCGATCTTCCTCATCCTCTATCGGACCCTCTACGAGCTCCTCTACCGGGCGCCCTCGGGATCCGACCTGGGCGCAGCGGTAGCTCGTGCAGCCAACGGGGTCAACAACGGAGTCTTCGAGAGCTTCGGCAACTTCGCGCCCAAGCACCTCGATCACGACTCGGCCCTGTACGCCGACCTCACCAGCACCAACGAGATGTCGTCGCTGGGGATGAACCTCGCCGACTCCGCCCAGAAGGCCCTGTCGCACGGGGCGGGCACCGCCGCTCCCTACATCGTCCTGGTCATGGCGGTGGCTGCCACCAGCTACTACCAGCAGCGCCAGATCGCCGGTCGTCCGGGTGCTCAGACGGGCAATCCCCAACAGCAGATGCTCCTGAAGATCATGCCGGTGTTCTTCGCCTTCATCTCGCTGACCCTGCCCGCCGGCGTGGTCGTGTACTTCCTGGTCTCGAACCTCTTCCGGATCGGTCAGCAGGCCTTCATCACCCGCACGATGTACAAGGACCACGACTCGACCATCGCCACCAGCGCCCGGGAAGTTGACGATTCGTCAACAGCATCGGGTGGCTTGTTCGCCAGTCTGAAGGAAAGCCTGCCGAACCCGAACAAGGCCCGCGAAGAGGTGAGGGCGGCCAAGGAGAAGGATTCGGTCGCCGCTGGCGGCTCGAAGCAGAAGCAGCGATCTGGCGGAGACGGATCCGGCACCAAGGCCAAGTCCGGGACCACAAGTTCGAACAAACGTGCCGAGGCACCGAGCAGGGCTGCACCCAACGCAGCCAACCGGTCTCGGAAGAAGAAGAGGAGGAAGTGACCGATGCAGTGGGTCGAGACAACCGGTAGGACGGTCGAAGACGCCAAGGAGGCAGCGCTCGATCAACTGGGCATCGACGCGTCGGAAGCGGAGTTCGAGGTGATCGAAGAACCGCGAACCGGGCTGTTCGGTCGGATGCGCAACGAGGCCCGGGTTCGTGCTCGGGTCAAGCCCAAGTCCCCCCGCCCGAAGCAGGAGCGCCGACCCCGGCGCACCCGTTCACGCAAGGACGATGCCCCCCGCTCCGGTGGCGACAGCGCTGGAGCCGACAGCGAGACCACCGACACCGACGACGAAGGCTCGGCTGAGGCGCCGGCCACCAAGGAACGCCCCGCCCGGCGGCGTCGTTCGAGCAAGCCCAGATCTGCATCAACCAATCAGGAAGGCAGCGCGATGAGCGACGAAGTCGTCAACGTAGACCAGCAGGCCGACATCATCACCGAGTTCCTCGAGGGACTTCTCGAGGCGGTGGCCATCCCCGGTACAGTCACCCGGAACAAGGTCGACGACGACACCATCGAGCTCGCCGTGGAGAGCGACAGCAACGAGCTCGGTCTCTTGATCGGCCCGAAGGGCCAGACCCTGACCTCGGTGCACGAGCTGTCCCGCGCTGTGCTGCAGCGCCGGGCACCGGGCCGGCACGACGGGCGGGTCCGCATCGACATCGGTGGCTACCGCCGCCGTCGCCAGGAGGCGCTGGCCCGCTTCGTGACCCAGCAGGCCGAGGCGGTGGCTGAGTCCGGTGTGAGCCGGGCCCTCGAGGCCATGAACGCGGTCGACCGCAAGATCGTCCACGACACCGTGAACGAGGTGGATGGCGTCGCCACGATCTCCGAGGGGGTCGACCCAGACCGCCGTGTCGTGATCGTGCCAGCCTCGGAGTGAACCCTGTCCTGCACGACGCCCTGAACCGGAGCCGCGATCTCGGCTTCCTCGGTCCCGGGCCCGTGGAGGATCACATCGGCCACGCTCTGGCCTTCGCCACCGCAGTGCCCCTGCCACCCGCCCGCGCCGTCGACCTCGGTGCGGGCGGTGGCCTTCCCGGGCTGGTGTTGGCGGCATCGGTGTGGCCCACCTGTCGGTGGACGTTCCTCGACGCCCAGCAGAAGCGGACGGCGTTCCTGGAACTGGCGGTGGACGAGCTCGGTCTCTCCGACCGGGTGGAGGTGGTGACCGAACGGGCCGAGACGTTCGGGCGTGACCTGGACCATCGAGGTGCCTACGACCTGGTGGTGGCACGCAGCTTCGGTCCTCCGGCGGTGGTGGCCGAGTGCTCGGCTCCCCTGCTCCGCAGCGGTGGACTGCTGGTGGTGAGCGAGCCGCCCTCTGGTTCGGCCGACCGTTGGCCAGCGGCCGGGTTGGATGAACTGGGCCTGCACTCCCCCAGCCCTCTGGTGGACCCCGGCCCGCCCCCTACGCACCTAATGGTGGTGAAGCGCGGCTCAGCAGCCGTAGACCGCTATCCCCGCCGGGTCGGAGTACCCGCCAAGCGCCCGGTCTTCTGAGTCGCAGGCGGACTAGTTCTGGTAGTGGAAAGCGCGCCTGGGCTGCACTTCCGGTGACCAGAACGGTGGCGGCGGGCGGTGTGTTGGTTCTGGTAGTGGAAGGCGCGCTCCAGGGCCACTTCCGGTGACCAGAACGATCGGTGACCAGAACGGGCTACCGGGCGATCGAGAGGGGTGAGGCCTGGGCCTGGCACCGAACCGCGCCCTTGCCCGTACACAGCCTCCTCAAGCCCGGGACCGTGCAGATCCGCAACGTTGATTTCACGTGAAACGGGTCATTGAAGATGTCGGGTCAGGGGGCGATGAGCGTGGCGGACCACCGGAGCTGCCACGGCAACGGAAGTCCTCCGATGATGGTGGCGAGGGAGTACGGACCGTCCCTCGCCCCAACGACGGGGATTGGACATCACGACCGAAGAGCCCGACCGCCCAGGGCGAAATGCGGCGATCTGCACCCAGTCGGTGCGGCAGCGGCTGGGGTGGTGGAGTAGGCCCGCGCTGTAGTGGATGGGCCAGGCTGTTCCGATGAGCGGGGTGCGTCTGTCTCGATGGACGGCCACTGGCCACATCGGCCGGTGATGCGGTCGCAGCTACGGAGACGGTGTCTGGAACAACCGGCCGGGTACCTCGCTCCAAGGCTGATCGGTGCCGGGGTGGCACAGGCGGCTTTGAACGCGGACCGGGCGGACTATGCCGTCTACCCGAATCTACGCCCGAACGAAGGCGTCTAAGCGACCTGGATGACCTTGCCCTGCCTGTCGTTCGCCCGCTGGGTCGATGGAGCCTGGAGATGGGGACTTCCCCAAGCGACGAAGGAGCTGCCGCCCCCGGACTCAATGAGGGCCCCGCCCTTGTCCACCAGCGCCGGGGGACGAGCTTGAGCTTGCCGTGCATGAAGGTGCTCGGGTGCGGAGGCACCTCCACTCTGGCTCTGATCCCCTCATCGCATGGCGACCCACACGACCTGATCGCCAGAGAGCCTCGGGGTCCGGCCTCCTTGTGGTCGGGCTCTGGCTCGAACGCTCATCATCTCGGCCGACCTCATTGGAGCGGTCCCTGTCGCGGCGCCGGTCTCACGTGAAACCTTTCGTCTCCGTGTGCCTCTGGCCGGGTGCTCTGACGCCACGGCCTTTGCACCTCCTAGTGGGTGTCCGACACCCCATTGCGTGTCCAAGGAATGAGGCTGCATCCGACGCCACAGCACCCCGGTGCTGGTTTCACGTGAAACGTTCAGCTTCGTGGATCTCCAACGGTGCGGCCGTGCGGCCACGGCTCATCCCCAGACCTGATGCCGACCAAGTCATTGGTGATCGTCGAGATCTCCTTGCATGGCTCCCGGGCCGTCCAGACGGGCATGGACCTCTGATGGTTTCACGTGGAACGTTCATTGGAACGACGACGGTGCTTGACCCTCGACGTCTGGGCGGGAAGGATGTGTGGGTGACTGACTCCCCCCCGTCCACTGACGCAACGGAGGAGAGCGGGTTGCCAGGCGCCCCGAACCTCCGGGACCCGGAACAACCCCCACCCGTAGGTGTCGCTGGTGACGCACGTGTGGCTGAGATGGCCGACATCGCCGGACGGGCCGGGGTAGGGGACCAGCGCTCCGGATCAGCGGGCGGTGATGTCGCCGACGACCGTGCCTCGTCCACGACCGAGCCGGGGGACGCGCCCAGTTCTGGCCGACGTATTCCTCCCCTGCCCAGGGTCATCGCGGTGGCCAACCAGAAGGGCGGGGTGGGCAAGACGACCACTGCGGTCAACCTCGGTGCCTGCCTGGCTGATCTCGGGTACCGGACCCTCGTGGTCGATCTCGACCCCCAGGGCAACGCCAGCACCGGGCTCGGCATCAACATCCGTGGTCTCCAGGCCTCCATGTACGACGTGATCCTGAACGATGTGCCGATCGAGGACTGCGTGGAGGCGTCGTCGGTTCGGAACCTCTTCGTGGCTCCTGCCAGCCTCGACCTGGCCGGCGCCGAGATCGAGTTGGTGCCCGCCTTCAGCCGTGAGCTTCGGCTCAAGCAGGCTCTGGCGGAGGTGCGCGACGACTACGACTACGTGCTCATCGACTGTCCCCCCTCGCTCGGGCTGCTCACGATCAACGGCATGGCGGCTGCCACCGAGGTACTGGTCCCGATCCAGTGCGAGTACTACGCGCTGGAGGGCCTGGGCCAACTCCTGCGGAACGTCGGTCTGGTCCAGAAGAACCTGAACCCCGCGCTCGACGTCTCGACGATCGTCCTGGTGATGTACGACGCCCGGACCAAGCTCGCCGACCAGGTGGCGCAGGAGGTGCGCAACCACTTCGGGGAGAAGGTGTGCAGGATCATGATCCCCCGCACCGTCCGTCTGTCGGAAGCTCCGTCGTTCGGACAGCCGATAATCGCATTCGATCCGTCCTCCCGAGGGGCCATCGCCTATCGAGAGTTGGCCAAGGAGGTGGCCGGTGGCCCGGCGTAGTGGACTCGGTAGAGGGCTGGGGGCGCTGATCCCCAGCGAGGTAGCGGCATCTGATCACGATGCCTCGCTACGTGAGTTGGCGGTCAGCCAGATCGATCCCAACCCGTTGCAGCCGCGCGAGCGCTTCGATGAGGAGGCCCTCGTCTCGCTAACCGCCTCGATCAGCGAGCTGGGGGTCCTGCAGCCGCTTCTCGTTCGTCCGGCGGGAGACCGCTTCGAGCTGATCGCCGGAGAGCGGCGATGGAGAGCAGCCAAGCGGGCCGGCCTCCAGGCGGTTCCGTGCGTGGTGAGGACGGTCGACGACACCACGTCTCTCGAACAGGCAGTGGTGGAGAACCTCCACCGGCAGGATCTGAACGCACTCGAGGAGGCTGCCGCCTACCAGCAGCTCATCGAGGACTTCGATCTCTCGCACGATGACGTCGCCCGGCGCGTGGGGAAGAGTCGCTCTGCGATCAGCAACACCCTGCGGTTGTTCCAGCTGCCACCCACCATCCAGAAGCTCGTGGCCGACGGTCAACTGGCCGCCGGCCACGCGAGGGCTCTGCTGGGAACGCCGGATCGGGCGTTCCAGGAGACGCTTGCCCGCCGGGCCGTCGCCGATCAACTATCGGTGCGTGAGGTGGAGGAGGCGGTGCGGGCCCGCGGGGGTGAGCCGGCCGATCAGGACGAAGGCGACGGTGACGCCAAGGCCGGAGGTGGGAACGGCAAGGCGAGTGGGGGACCGGGCACCCAGCGACTCCGCCCACCCGGTCTGCTCGAGCTGGAGGAGCTGCTCTCGGATCGACTCGACACCAGGGTGAAGGTGGCGATGGGTGCCAAGCGTGGAAAGGTCACCATCGAGTTCGCGAGCCTCGAGGATCTCGAGCGCATCTATCGAGCCATGACCTCACCGCCTGCTGAGGCGGACTGACCGACCAGGCGCCGGCCGCGGCTCGCGATGGTTCAGGTCGGTTGACCATGGTCGTGGTCCAACCCTCCACACCGTGGGTGGAGCATCGGACCTAGAGGTCAATGTGGGCGAGGTGGAACGAACACTGAGGGTGAACTACGGGTTTTCCACAGCATGTGGGGAAAGCTGTGGCAAACCTACTTCTCACCGAGACGGTCATCGTGGGGCAGCCGCGACCTGCACCGCGAGGTGAGGCTCGCAAAGCCTCCACCGCATCTGGATGATCTTCAGGGGATGTCAGCACGAAGCGCAGGTCACAGGGGCGCTACAGGTACCCAAGCTGGTTGACGATCCGTCAACATCCCTGCGACACCCGGCAGGGACGGGCGCGTCAGGAGAATCGGGCCGGGCAACACCGTCCGGGGCCCGGCTAGGGCCCATCCGCCAACTCGAAAGCCGCCCCTGAGCGCGAAACAGGGCCAGACCGTGAGGTCTGGCCCTATCTCAGGTCGCCGTGGGGGGGAGGGCCGACGACCTTGTTCTCATCATAGGCCATTGGGCCCAGCTTGGCCACCCTCCGTGGTCCATTCAACGCGATCAGAGGGAAATCTCCCTCCGACGGTCAGATGAACTCGTCGAGCTGCTGGAGGAGGCCGGCCTTGCCCGATGCACCCTGGAAGCGGTGGACCGGTTCACCGTCCTGGAACACGATGAGCGTGGGGATGGTCATGATGTCGAACTTCAGGGCGAGATCGGGGTTCTCGTCGATGTTGACCTTGGCGACCTTGATCTTGTCGCCGTTCTCAGACGCGACCTCGTCGAGGAAGGGGGCAAGGGCACGGCACGGACCGCACCACTCGGCCCAGAAGTCGACCACTACGGGCTTGTCGGCGGTGGCGAGCTCCTCGGCGAAGCTCGACTGGTCCAGGGTGGCGATGGCATCAGCCATGATTTGGCGCTCCTTACGGGGTGTGTCGCTGTCTACAACCGCGTCGGACCACAGGAGATTCCCCGGTCGGTGCGGTGCGGGTGTTCAGGCGTGGACGTTGGCCTCGAGCCAGCGTTCGGCGTCGATGGCGGCCTGGCACCCGGATCCGGCGGCCGTGATGGCCTGCTTGTAGGTGGTGTCCTGGACGTCGCCGCTCGCGAACACGCCGGGGACGTTGGTGGCCATGCCGGGGCCGGTGATCAGGTAGCCGGCCTCGTCCATGTCGAGCTGGCCCTTGAACAGGTCGGTGTTGGGCCGGTGGCCGATGGCCACGAACAGCCCGGTGACGTCGAGCTCCGACAGATCGCCCGTGAGCGTGTTGCGCACCGTGACCCCGGCGAGCTTCTTGTCTCCGTTGATCTGTGTGACCTCGTGGTTCCAGAGCATCTCGATCTTGGGGTTGTTGAAGGCCCGGTCCTGCATGATCTTGGAGGCTCGGAGCTCGTCGCGGCGGTGGATGAGGATCACCTTGTCGGCGAACTTGGTGAGGAAGGTCGCCTCCTCCACGGCGGAGTCGCCGCCGCCGACCACTGCGATGGTGTGGCCGCGGAAGAAGAACCCGTCGCAGGTGGCGCAGGTCGACACCCCGTACCCGATGAGCTCGCGCTCGCCTTCGAGCCCGAGCATCAGCGACTGGGCACCGGTGGAGACGATCACGGACTCGGCGAGGTAGGTCGGTTGCGCGGCATCGGGGTCGCCGACCCACAGCTTGAAGGGACGCTCGGACAGATCGACGCGGCTGACCTTCTCGTAGCGGGTCTGGGCTCC
>JAAZBK010000323.1 GCA_012513855.1 Acidimicrobiales bacterium | reverse complement strand
GCGTCCCGCCCGTCAGGAGCCCTTGGACGACGGCGCGTCGCTGGCGAACCGCTCGACGTCGTCCTTCGACCCCGCCACCAGCAGGGTTCCCTCCAGGACGGTGTCGGGAGCGGTGTAGGTGAAGCGGCCGGAGGCCGGCTTGAGGGCCACCACGGTGACGCCGTAGCGGGCCCGGATCTGGGCCTCGATCAGCGTCTTTCCCACCAGGTCCTTCGGCACTCCGGTCTCGACCAGCGCGAAGTCCTCGTCGATCTCGATGTAGTCCATCATGTGCCCGGTGACCTGGTGGGCTATCCGGCGACCCGTCTCGCGCTCTGGGAAGATCACGTGATCGGCGCCCACCAGGGTGAGGATGCGGGAATGGGACTGGGTGTTGGCCTTGGCCCAGATGTCGGACACCTCCAGCTCCGCCAGGGCCGCGGTGCACAAGATGCTGGCCTCGGTGTTCTCGCCGATGGCCACGATGGCGTGGCGGAGGTCGGGCGCGCCGAGGCTCCGGAGCACCTCGACGTCGGTGGCGTCGGCCACCACCGCGTGGGTGACCCGGCTGGCGAACGACTGGACGAGCTGCTCGCGGGCGTCGACGGCCAGCACCTCGTGTCCGATCTTCTCCAGCTCGAGGGCGACCGCAGACCCGAATCGTCCGAGCCCGATCACGAGCACCGTGGAGCGGTGATACCTAGCCAATGAGAGGAGCCTCCTCGGGATGACGGATCCGAGCCGAGCGGAACCGTAGGACCATGGCCGTGCCCAGCGTCACCGGTCCCACGCGGCCCACGAGCATCGTGAGCGCGGTGAGCAGGTGGCCGGGGGCCGTCAGGTGCGGGGTGATGCCCATGGTGAGCCCCGCGGTGCCGAACGCCGAGACGGATTCGAACGCCACGTCCTGCAACGTGAAGTCGCTCATCCACGACAGACCGATCACGGTGAGCACCACGGCTGCGGTGGCCAGCAGCACCACGGTCAGGGCCTGGCGCTGGACCGCCTGGGGGATGCGCCGTTCGAAGCCCACCACGTCGGGATCGCCCCGCAGTTCGGCCCGCACCACCAGGGCGAGCAGCGCGAACGTCCCCACCTTGATGCCGCCGCTGGTGCCGGCGCTGCCGGCGCCGATGAACACCAGCATCATCGTGAACAGGATGCCCTCGTCGGTCATCTCCGACGGCCACATGGTGTGGAACCCCGCGGTGCGGGGCGTGACCGACCCGAACAGGCCCATCCACAGCTTCTCGGGCACCGAGTGGTCGGCCATGGTCACGTTGCCCCACTCGAACATCGAGATGAGGATCCAGCCCACCACCAGGAGGGCGCCGCTCGCCGCGATGGTCAGCCGGGAGTGGAGGGTGAGGTGCCGCCAGCCGCGTCGGCCGTGGAGGTGCAGGTCGACCAGCACCGGAAAGCCCAGGCCGCCGATGATCACCGCGCCCATCAGCGCCCCGGTGATCACCGGATCGGTGGCGAACCGGTTGAACGAATCGGAGTACAGCGAGATGCCGGCGTTGTTGAACGCGCTCACGGCGTGGAACACACCGTGCCAGAGGGCGTCGTCCCACGGGTAGTGGTACCCGGTCTTGAACCGGATGATCAGGACGAGAGCCACCAGGAGCTCGACCCCGAGGGTGACCAGCCCGACGCCGCGGAGCACCTGGCGGACGTCGCCGAGGGCCAGCGTGCTGCGCTCCGCGGTGGCCGCCAGGGTCATCCGCAGCCCCAGCCGGTTCGACACCAGCATGGCGATCAGCGACGCGAGGGTCATGAACCCCAGGCCCCCGAGCTGG
>JAAZBK010000322.1 GCA_012513855.1 Acidimicrobiales bacterium | reverse complement strand
GTACTGGTCGATCGACAGCCAGCCCGGCGACCTCCTGGTGACCTACTACCGCACCCTGCACGCCACCTACGGCGGTGCTGAGGGCCGGCGGTTGATCTGCATCAACCTCCACGGCCCGGACTGACCAACTCGACCGCCGGTCGAACCCGGCGCTGGCCGGAGGCAGGACTCAGGCCCGACAGATCGACATCGCCGGCCACGCCGATCCCGGGGGTTCCTCTAGCACCACCGGTCGGACCGCCCGAACGGTGGTGGTTCCGACCCCCAGAGCCCCGGTGAAGTTGACCGACGGCGACCGCTCCTGGCCCAGGACCTCGACCGCGGCCAGCGAAGCCGCCTCGAACCGGACCACCTCTCCCTCGTCGAGATCGAGCGGAGAGCGGGCCGCCACGCTCGTGCAGGTGAGCGACGCACCGTCGGGCAACACCTGCAGGGCCAGGGATGCCGAAGCGTGCCGGTGCTGTGCGGTGGTGAGCTCGATCCGGGGGATGCGCCCGGACTCGATGCCGTCGGACAACCAACCGGCGGTGACCGCGTCGGACCACAGGACGAGCGGACGGACCGATCGGTCGACGGCGTCGTCGTGGGCGACGGTTGCCAGCGAGAGCATCTGTTCGCGGTTGCCGAGCACCAGCGGGTTCCGATCGTCGAGCCGGGAGACGTTGGCCGGCAGTCCGACCAGGAGCAGCGCGGCGGCCACCACGGTCAGCTTCGGCCACCTCTTCACCACCGCGTTGGCGCCGACGCCCACGAGCGGGATGAGCATCGCCGCCGTCACGTGCAGGTAGCGGATGGCGGGTTCGGGGCTCAGGAAGGCCCGGCCGTAGGCGCTGAGGCCGGCGAAGGCCACCGCCGCGCAGGCCAGCGCGCCGGGAGCCGCCAACCGGCGCCAGCCGGCACCCGTGCGCCGTGCCGAGTCCAGCGCCAGCGCGACGCCGACCGCTGAGAACAGCAACAGGGCCGCTCCGGCCACCACCGAACCACCGAGGCCGGCCACCGAGTCGACGAGGATGTTCACCGCCAGTGCCGGGATGTCGCCCTGTCCTGCATGGGACGCCGTCTGGACGTCCAGAGCGGTCAACCAGATCACGTAGAGCGTCGCGAGCGGGACGGTGTGGAGCAGCGCCTCCCGCCAGCCCCGTCGGGCCAGGGCGGTGAGCATGGCGGCGCCCACCATCACGAGGCCGACGCCCGATGACATCAGGCCGATGAGGCCGAAGAGCAACCCGAGCAGGTCTCGTCGACCGACCGGTCCGTCGTGGTCGATCGCGATCACGTGGAGGATCCCGCACGCGACGCTGGTGCTCCACGCGAACTGGAAGCCCCAGAGGATGTTCTCGTTCCCGGTGCCGAAGAAGGTGAACGGGATGACCGCGGCTGTGGCGATCCAGGGATCGACCCCGCTCCTGCGCATCACGCGTCGCAGCAGGCAGACCAGTGCGAGGTGCGCGCCGATCGAGAGCGCCAGGTAGGGCGCGTAGCTGTTGAGGCCCACGATCCGGAAGAGCAGCCGATAGACGACGATCGGAGGGGTCGACCAGTGCTCGTTGTGGGGCCGGAACAGGTCGTCGAAGCTACGTAGGTCGCGGCCGGCGAGGAAGTCGAACTCATCGAGGAAGAACCACTGGTGCCGGCCCGCGTGGAACAACACCGGGACCGCCACCACCAGGAGACCGACGAAGAAGGCGAGCGGAAGGTGCTCGCGTCTCGGCCGCCACCGACCCGCGGGCGTGGATTTGTGAATCGCTGTCATCTCAGCCGCCTCGCCAGGGGTTCGGAGGTCCCGCAGGATACGACACGGGCGTTCGTGGACCGGTCATGGCTCCGTGTCGGGTGGGTCACGGCGGGATGCCGGCAGTACTGCGGCACTAGGGTCGGGGTGTGGACTTCGTGATGGTTCCCGTGCCCGAAGAGGTGGTCGACGAGTTCAACCGCTATCTGCTGGGCCTCACGCTGATGGGTTCGGGAACCACTCCGTTGGAGACGTGGCTGGAGGCCCGCGACAGCCTGGATGCTCCGCACCGGGCCTTCCTCGACGTGGTTGCCCGGCACTCGGTCGAAGACGAGCCGCTCAACCACGCGGCGCTGTCGGCGGCCACTGGGATCGAGCGGTCCGAGGTGCTGCGGTTCGCGATGGAGATCAACCGCACGTTCGAGACGGCGGGCGCGGTCCCGTGCGTCATCACCGAACCGAAGGTGACGGTGCTGCCGGGCGGGGTCGAGCACGTGGAGCCGGTGGTGAACATGCCCCATGCCCTCGCGAGGCTGATGCTCCAGTAGCGCTGCTGCCTCAGACCGACCTGGCGGTCCGCGCCGCGGTCAACAGCCGGTCGACCACCAGGTCGATCTCGTCGTCGGTGAGCTCGTTGAAGAAGGGCAGGCGGAGCAGCCGGCCCGATGCGTCATCGGTGACGGGACAGTCGGCCTCGGCCGCAGCCACCCGACGGCCACCGGTCGAACTGTGGAGCGGCACGTAGTGGAAGGTGGCGTGGATGCCGGCGGCGCGCAGCGAACCGAGGACGCTGTCGCGGGTGGGCCGGTCCTCGAACAGCACGTAGAACATGTGGTAGCCCTGCGTGCGACCGGCGGGCACCACTGGGACGCGGAACCCCAGTTCTTCGGCATGGGGCGCGAGGAGCGACGCGTATCGGTCGAACACCGAACGGCGCCGTTCGAGGACCCAGGTCCGCCGTTCCAGTTGGGCCACCAGGTACGCCGCCAGGACGTCGGACAGGCCGAAGGAGGAACCGGTGTCCTGCCAGGAGTACTTGTCGACCTGTCCCATCAGGAACGCCGACCGGTCGGTTCCCTTGTGGTAGACGACGCGCGCCCGTTCGACGTCTTCGGGGCGGTTCACGACCAGGGCGCCACCCTCGCCGCAGGTGAAGTTCTTGGTCTCGTGGAAGCTCAGCGTGGCGAACCGGCCGAAGCTCCCCAGAGGCTGTCCGTCGAGGCTTCCGAACAGCCCGTGGGCGTTGTCCTCCACCAGTTCGGCGCGGGGCCATGCGGCCATGACGGATCGGATCCCGGCGAGGTCTGCGGCGACCCCGGCGTAGTGGATGGGGACCACAGCCCGCACCGAGGGGTCCATGACCTCGGCCAGGCGGGCCGGATCGAGCCCGAGCGTGTCGGGCTCGATGTCGCAGAAGTGGATCCTGGCGCCCTGGCGTGAGTACGCCAGAGCGGTGGTGACGAACCCGAACGACGGGACCACCACGGTGTCGCCTGGTCCTACGTCGAGGAGCATCGCGCTCATCTCGAGCGCGGCAGTGCACGACGTGGTGAGGAGCACCTCCGCCGCACCGGTCTCGGTTCGCAGGATCTCGGCCGCGGCCGCCGAGTAGGGCCCGTCGGCGGACGTGTGGCCCTGCTGCACCGCGGTTCGGATGTTCTCCAGTTCGTCGCCGATGACGCTGGGGCGGTTGAACGGGATGTTGACGGGAGGTGCGGCGGGGGGAGCGGTCCGTTCGGTCACGGCGCGTCCCGGGGCTGGTCGCCGAGCCCGAGGAGCAGGCTCAGTTCGGTGAAGGCATCGAACACGGTGGTGGCCCTCGCGGTCAGGTGGTCGGCCACGGTGTGTGGCTCGGGCGGTGGCTTCCCGATGCTGACGGCCTGCAGCGCTCGGGCCGAGTACTCGGCGATGTCCCAGCGGTCGGCCATGCCGTCCCACTTCCGCCAGTCGTCTTCCTGTCCCCACTCTTTGACGTAGGAGCCATCCGGTGACCTTACGGGCTGGGGTGGGGCGAGGTAGTGCGACATCCCGCCGACGTGCACGATCTGATCGCTCTCCTCGTGGACGAGGCGGTGGCCGTCGCCCTGGAGGAGGATGTTGACGACCTTGCCCGTGTCGTAGATGAGGAACGACCGACCGAGCTCTTCGAGCCGGGCCCGAACCTCGGGGTCCACGTTTCCATCGGTGGAGAAGCCCACCTTCCACCGGTCGACGACCTCCTCGAGGTCGTGGCGGCGGTAGAGCGCGAAGTGGGGGCTCCCGAACACGTAGCCGTCCTGGTCGAAGAAGTACTCGCCGTTGACCCCGAGGTGGCCTGCGGGCCTCGTGTTGTGCTCGGACCACACCTCCCGGCCCGAGGTGACGGCGCTGGCCGAGGTGAGCCGATCGAGGAGGGGGGCCAGGTACGGACCGCGAGCCAAGATGTCGGGGTCGATGAACGCGAACAGCTCGCCGTCGTGGTG
>JAAZBK010000321.1 GCA_012513855.1 Acidimicrobiales bacterium | reverse complement strand
GCCGATCTGCTCGCCGAGATCGAGCAGCGCCACGCCGACGACATCGACTGGCGGGGTGGTCGGGCGTTCAGCCTCGTCTACAACGTCGGCGACCACGAGCACGAGGACCTGATCGAACAGGTCGGGTTGCGCTACCTGCACGACAACGCGCTCAACCCGTTCAAGTACCCGAGCGTGCTCCAGATGGAGCTCGACGTGATCGCCATGGCTGCAGACCTGCTGCACACCGAGCCGAACGCCGGGGCGATGACGTCGGGCGGAACCGAGAGCATCTTCCTGGCGGTGCAGGTGGCGCGGGACCACGCTCGGACGGTCAGGGGCATCGCCGAGCCTCAGATCGTCACGGCCAGCACCGCTCACCCGGCCTTCGCCAAGGCGTGCAAGTACCTCGACGTGGAACAGGTCAGGGTCCCGGTGGGTGCCGACGGCCGGGCCGACGTGGCGGCCACCGCCGACGCCCTCACCGAGCGCACCGGTCTCGTGGTCGGTTCCGCACCCTGCTACCCCTACGGCGTCATCGACCCGATAGCGGAGCTGGCCGGCATGGCTGCCGACCGCGACATCCTCTTCCACACCGACGCGTGCCTCGGAGGGTTCATGCTTCCCTGGTGGGAGCGCTTGGGCGAGGAGGTCCCACCGTGGGACTTCCGGGTCCGGGGCGTCACCTCGCTGTCGGCCGACGTCCACAAGTACGGCTACACGTTCAAGGGCGCGTCGGTGGTGCTCTACCGGAGCCGCGAGCTCCTGCAGAACCAGTTCTTCTGGTACGACGACTGGCCCGGCGGGCTCTACGCATCGGGCACCTCGGCGGGTACCCGCTCGGCGGCGCCCATCGCCGGGGCCTGGGCCGCCATGAACCACCTGGGAATCGATGGATACCTGAGCCTCGCCGAGGTCGTGCGGGACACCACCCGTCGATTCCGGGCCGGCATCGAGGCGATCGAGGGCCTGCGGATCACCCACGAACCCGACATGTCGCTGTTCGAGTTCGGTGCCGATCCGGATGCGGCCACACCGGTCGACACCGGGGCGGTGGGCGACGTGATGGACGACCGTGGGTGGAACCTCGACCGCCAGCAGGGTGGCCTCCACCTGATGGTCTCGCCCTACCACGCCAACGTGGTCGATGACTTCCTGGCCGACCTCGCCGAAGCCGTGGCGAACCACGGTGAGAGCCGCGGCGTCGGGGCCACCTACGGGGGCGTCGTCTGAGCAGCGCTCCGGTCGGTCCCACGCTTGTCGGTGCGGTGCTCGCGGGGGGCGAGAGCCGCCGCATGGGCCGGAACAAGGCGCTGGTGACGGTGGGTGGCGTCCCCATGGCCCGGCGGGCCGCCGACGTTATGTCGGCCGCTGGAGCCGAGGCGGTGGTGCTGGTGGGCGGATCGAGGTCGGTCGGACCCGACCTCGACCTGGAGGTGGTCGACGACCTCTGGCCGGGCGAGGGCCCCCTGGCGGGCCTCGCGTCGGCGGTGCACTGGGCTGCGGAGGCGGGAGCGAACGCGGTCCTGGTGTCGGCCTGCGACCAGCCCAACCTCACAGCGGAGGTGTTCGACCTGCTCCACGCCCGGTTGCTGGCAGCCGGTGCTGGGCGGGGCGGCGCTGGGGCCGGCGGGGTAGCGGTGCCAGACGGCCTGACGGTGGCCGGTGCGGTCACGGTGGCTGCCGACGGCAGGCGAAACCCGTTTCCGGCGGCGTGGCTGACGGCGGGCGCGGCCGGGCTCCGTGCCCTGGTGTCGGCCGGGCACCGACGCGCCGACGCTGCATTCGAACTCGGGGTGGAGACCGTGGCGGTGGCAGGCGAGGTGGTGGCCGACGTCGACCGGCCCGAGGACCTCCCGGACGAGGGGTGATCGGGGTTCGGGCCGTAGGATGAGCGCCACGCACCGTCGCGCCAGAGGAGAACCCCGTGGACGTACCCCAGATCGACATCGCGGAAGCGGCGCGCCGTCACGCGTCCGGCATCCCGGTGATCGACGTCAGGGAGCCCGACGAGTACGTCGAGGGTCACGTCCCCGGAGCACCGCTCATCCCGCTGGGCACGCTGGAGGACCGGGTGGGCGAGGTCCCGGCCGAGGGTGAGGTCCTGGTGATCTGCAAGTCCGGAGGGCGTAGCAACAAGGCGGCCGAGTTCCTCCGGGCCCAGGGGATCGACGCGCTGAACGTCGCCGGTGGCACCATGGCCTGGATCGAGGCCGGCGAGCGGGTGGTCACCGGCGACCAGTCCGGCGCCTGACCATGGCTCTCCGGGGCGACGGAGGGTCGTCGGGGAGGACCGGTCCGCCGGCTGGAGTCCGGTGGGTCGACCAGGACGACTCCCTGCAGGAGATCATCGACGAGCTCCGAACGGTCGAGGTCTATGCCGTCGACACCGAGTTCCACCGCGAGAAGACCTACTACCCGCAGCTGGCGCTCCTGCAGCTCCGGTGGGGTGACAACCGCGCCCTGGTGGATCCCCTCGCCGTCGACATGCAGCCGTTCGCCGCGGCGCTCACCGGACCGGCCACGGTGGTGATGCACGCCGCATCCCAGGACCTCGAGGTGCTCGACCTGGCCACCGGAGCCCTCCCCGGCAGGCTGTTCGACACCCAGCTCGCGGCGGGGTTCAGCGGCCATTCGCTTCCGTCGCTCGCCTCTTTGGTGGAGCGCTTCCACGACATCCACCTGCCCAAGGGCGATCGCCTCACCGACTGGCTCCGGCGCCCGCTCGCCGCCGACCAGTGCTCCTACGCGATCTCCGACGTCGAGTACCTGCTCGACATCAGGGCCAGCCTGGTCGCCGACCTAGAAGCGCGGGGTCGGCTGGAGTGGTTCGAGACCGAGTGCGAGATCCAGCGACTCAAGGGACGGGTCGTCCGCGATCCGGACGAGGCCTGGCGCCGGATCAAGGAGGCCAGGACCCTCAGGGGTGAGGTGGCCGGAGTGGCCCGGGCGGTGGCCGCCTGGCGCGAGCGCAGGGCCGCCGAACTTGACCAACCGGTCCGCTTCATAATGTCCGACCTGGCGGTGGTGGGGATCGCCCAGCGCAAGCCCAAGAACGTCGCCGACCTGGCGCGGATACGTGGCGTCGACGAACGCCAGGCCAAGGGGCGGGTGGGCGAGGCGGTGCTCGCCGCGGTCGAACAGGGCCGGCAGAACCCGGTCGGTCGAACCAGCGGACCGAAGTACGAGGTGGATCGTCGGCTGCGGCCGGCGGTGTCGCTGGTGGCGGCGTGGCTCGCCCAGCTGTCGCGCGACATCGAGATCGAGACGTCGCTGCTCGCCACCCGCCACGACATCGAGAGCCTGCTGGCCGGCGACCCCGACTCCCGGCTCCGCCACGGCTGGCGTGCCGACCTGGTGGGCGAGAAGATCAGCCGGCTGGTCGCCGGAGGCGCCGCCCTGGCCTTCGACCAACGGGGTCACCTGGTGCTCGAGGACCGGGTCCCGCCCGCGGAAACCCAGCAATAGCAACGTTTGGCGGCCCGACTACGTCTCCCGGACCGCCCGGCGCTACACTCGTCATCTGGATTGGATCATCGTCTCGGGAGCGTGGCCCAGTGAAAAAGGGTCGTCATCGCCGATTTGAAGAAGCTCGCGCATTGAAGCGGTCGTCGGAGCCGTCGTTCGACGACATCCTCGACCGAGCAGATGAGCAGTCTTGCCCGGAGTGCGGGGCCGACCCTGGCCACGACCACGCCTCGTGGTGTCTGGTGGAGACCAGCACCTCCGAGGCCGATGCCTGGGGCTGACGCCCCACCCCAAACCGCACAAAGCCATCGAACCCGTCCATCGGCGGGCAGATCTACCGCCGAAAGGTTCCCCACAGTGACGTTCGCGCTCCGAAACGTCGCCCTGGTCGCTCACGTCGACCACGGCAAGACCACCCTCGTCGACGCGCTCCTGCGCTCCACCGGCGTGTTCAGCGCCCACCAGGCGGTGGTCGACCGCGTCATGGACTCCAACGACCAGGAGCGCGAGCGGGGCATCACCATCCTGGCCAAGGCCGCGTCGGTCCAGTGGGGCGACATAAAGATCAACCTGGTGGACACGCCCGGTCACGCCGACTTCGGCGGTGAGGTCGAGCGCTCGCTCGAGCTGGTCGACGGCGTGGTCCTGCTGGTCGACGCGGCCGAGGGACCCCTGCCCCAGACCCGCTACGTGCTGTCGAAGGCCCTGGCGCGCGGCATCCCGGCCATCTTGGTGCTCAACAAGGTCGACCGCCAGGATGCCCGCCCCGAGGAGGTCCTCGACGAGGTCTACGAGCTGTTCATGGACCTCGGGGCGTCCGACGCCGACATCGAGTTCCCCGTGATCTCGGCCATCGCCCGTGACGCCAAGGCCGTGACCGGCATCGGCATGCCGGGTGACGACGCCGACCTCACCCCGCTGCTGCAGGCCATCGTCGACACCGTGCCCGCTCCGGTGGTCGACGTCGAAGGTCCGCTCCAGGCGATCGTCACCAACCTCGACGCCTCCGACTACCTCGGCCGCCTGGCCATCGGACGCGTGGTGCGGGGCACGATGCGGAAGGGCGACCGGGTGGCCCTGCTCGACGAGGAGGTGCTGGAGGGCACCAAGCCGGTGGAGCGCAAGCTCTCGGGCCTCATGGGCTTCACCGGGATCTCGCGCGACGAGGTCGACGAGCGCGTGGCCGGCGACCTGTTCGTGGTGGCCGGCTTCCCCGAGGTGGAGATCGGCGACACCCTCGCCGACCCCGTCGACCCCGAGCCCCTGCCGCGGCTCAGCGTCGACGAGCCCGTCATCCGCATGACGTTCGGCGTCAACACCTCACCCCTGGCCGGCAAGGAGGGCAAGTACCTCACCTCGCGCCACCTCCGGGAACGACTGGAGCGCGAGGTCCTGGGCAACGTGTCCATCCGCCTGGAGGACACCGACTCGCCCGACGTCCTGGAGGTGGCCGGTCGCGGCGAGCTCCAACTCGCCGTGCTCATCGAGACCATGCGGAGAGAGGGCTACGAGCTCCAGACCAGCCGGCCCGAGGTGATCGTCAAGGAGATCGACGGCAAGCGACAGGAGCCGCTCGAGCGCGGCGTCTGCGACGTCCCCGAGGAGCACGTCGGGACGGTCACCCAGGCGCTGGCCCCGCGGAAGGGACGCGTCACAGACCTTCGTCCCGGCGACACGGGCCGCACCGTGGTCACCTTCGAGGCCCCGGCCAGGGGCCTGATCGGCTTCCGCGGGCTGCTGCTGACCGCCACGCGGGGGACCGCCCTGCTGCACACCCACCACGCCGGCTGGACGCCGTGGGTGGGCGACCTGCCCCACCGCCAGGGTGGGGCCATGATGGCCGACCGCCAGGGCGCCACCACCGCCTACGCGCTCGACAACCTCCAGACGCGAGGCGAGCTGTTCGTGGGCGCCGGCGTGCAGGTCTACGAGGGCATGATCATCGGCGAGAACAGCCGTCCCGACGACATGATCGTGAACGCCGTCCGCGAGAAGCAGAAGACCAACATCCGGACCCACGCCGCCGACGAAGCGGTGAAGCTGGTGCCGCCCAAGGAGCACACGCTCGAGTCGGCCATCGAGTTCATCGCCGAGGACGAACTGGTCGAGGTCACCCCCGAGAACATCCGCATCCGCAAGCGCATCCTCAAGGAACAGGACCGCCGCCGCCTCAAGCGATAGTGCCGTGGCCGGCACCTTCGCACCGGTCTGATCGGTCTTTGGGCTGGTCTTGGCGGACGTCTCGGGGACCGACTCCGTCGGGCGCTCCCTGGTTCCGTCAGCCAGGTCCTCGCTGCGCTGCGGCGGCCCGACGGCGTTTCCGCAGTGGCTCGCGAGCTCGCAACAGCGGAAACGTTCGTGGCACCACAGATCTACGGGCGCTGCCGAGCCTGGGCGGGAGATACCGAGCCCGTGAGGTGGCGCCGGACACTCGGGTGGGGGAGGAAGACCTCGGTTCCCTGCCGGCGGGTGCGTTCGCGGAGGTGGTCGACCACCAGGCGGTAGGCGTCGTCGCCCACCATCTCCCGGAGCTCGTCGCCCAGTTCCTCGTAGACGGCGCGGCTGCCACCGAAGGCCTCGGCCTCCTCGGTGCACCACCAGTGGAACTCGAGGCCGCCGTCGCCCCAGTCGCGCCGCTTCCACTCCCGCACCGTGGAGGTGACGTGGCCGTTGTCGTCGGTCTCGTCGATCCGGCGCAGCGGCAGCTGCCAGCAGACCTCTGGCATCCAGTCCATGTGGCGCTGGCCGCTGGCCTCGGCGGCGTGGTGGAAGGCGCAGCCGAGGCCGGCGCCGCTGAACCCCGGGCGGTTCAAGAAGATGCACGCGTCGTCGACCAACCGGGTGGTGGTCTCGCCGTCGTTCTCCTCGATGATCCCGTTGCGGAGACCGTCCTCACGGAACTGCCACTGCTCGGGCGACAGCCGCTCCGCCATCGCCTGGGTGTGGGCGATGTCGTCGGGGCCGGTGAAGTGGGCGCCGTAGGAGCAGCATCCCTGGACCGCCTCGCTGAAGTCCTCGGTGAGCACGCCCTTGCAGCCCCGGCCGAAGATGCACGACCAGCGGCTGGTGAGGAACGTGACGTCGAAGATCCAGGTCCGGTCCTCGGTGGGGTCGGAGAAGGAGATCCACTCGTGGAGATCGTCGGGCACCGGCACCGGATCGACGTTAGCGGCGGACCGCCTCGGCTCAGATCTCGCGGAGCGTGTCGTCTGGCTCCTCGAGCAGGCCGATGGCCTTCTCCACCGCTCGCCGGGCCCGGGTGAGGCGCTTCTCGTCGACCGGCAGCTCGTGACCACCGGCGTCGATCGACTCGCGGAGGCGGACGATGGCCAGGTCGGCCAGCTCCTCGGCGATCGCTTCGAGGCGTCCCTTGATGTCGTCGAACTCACCAGCCATGGTGCCGAGTCTGCCACCGGGGGTGACGGGGCTGCGCCGCGTCGACGGCGCGGGTCAATCCGGCAGCGGTGGGTGCCCGATCGAGGACGGCGCCGAATCCAGGTCGTTGATGGCGCGGATGAGCTGGTGGAGCGAGCCCACCTTCCACTGGTCGAGGGTGAGCACCAGCCGCGGGAGGTCGACCTTGTCGGCCCCGCTGACCTCGGGGGGCAGCGGCCCGGTGGTCTCGATGCGACCCTCGGCGAGCATCCAGTCGAACCGTTCGTTCAACGAGGCGACCTCGTCCACGGTCGGCTCGGAGTGCAGGCGCAGCACCAGGCGCTTGCCGACCCACCGCAGGGAGTCGTAGTTGCGCCAGAACTGCATGATCTCGCGCGTGGCGTCGGCGGGGTCGTCGGTGATGTGGACCCGGGTCATGTCGTCGGACGAGACCAGCCCGCGGGTGACCATCTCGTCCTGGACGAAGTCGCGGAAGCCGTGCCAGTAGGTGTCGTCGGTGGCGTCGAGCAGCACGATCGGCGTGGGCACGGCCTTGCCCGTCTGTTGGAGGGTTAGGACCTCGACGATCTCGTCGAGGGTGCCGAAGCCCCCGGGCATGGCCACGAACCCGAGCGACTCCTTCACGAGCATCAGCTTGCGCGTGAAGAAGTACTTCATCGACACGAGCTTGGGGTCGCCCGCGATGATCTGGTTGGCCTCGGCCTCGAACGGCAGGCGGATGCTGACGCCCAACGAGCGCTCCAGGCCCGCCCCCTCCATGGCCGCCTGCATCGTGCCCGGGCCCGCTCCGGTGACCACCATCCAGCCGTTGGCGGCTATGGCCTCGGCCACCGCGAACGTCTGGTGGTAGACGGGGTCGTCGGGCCGGGTGCGAGCCGACCCGAAGATCGTGACCTTGGGCGTCTTGATGTAGGGCTGGAAGATCTCGAACGCCTCGCGCATCTCGGCGAGGGCGAAGTTGGCGATCTTGAGGTTGAGCCGCTCGGTCTGGTCGCGTCCCATCCCCAGGGCGGTTCGGACGATGCCGCTGATCTGATCGGTCTGGTGGGTCACGCCCGCGTCGGCCACGAGCGCGGCGATGTCGGCTTCGACCTGGTCCAGATCGACCGCGGCTGGTTCGTCGGCCGCGCTGCCGACCACCGGCTCCGTGCGGCTCACGGCGCCGGCACCGGCTCGGACCGACGGCCGTAGAGCGTGGTGCGCTGCTCGATGCGGCGACCGAGCGGAGCCACCAGCTCGGCGAATCCGTCGGCGTCCATGCCCTGGCCGTGGCTCGCACCGGCGGCTCGGGAGATGTTCTCGTCGATGAGGGTCCCGCCGAGGTCGTTGACGCCGGCCTGGAGGAGCTGGCGTACGCCGGACACGCCGAGCTTCACCCACGATGCCTGGATGTTGGGTATGTAGCCGTGGTAGGCGATCCGGCCGACGGCGTGCATGAGCACGACCTCGCGCCAGGTGGGCCCGCGACGGGCCTTGTGCTGGAGGTAGATCGGCGAGGCCATGTGCACGAACGGGAGCGGCACGAACTCGGTGAAGCCACCGGTGTCGGCCTGCAGCGCTCGGGTGCGGACCAGGTGGCGCGCCCACGAACGCGGGTGCTCGATCGACCCGAACATGATGGTGACGTTCGACTTGAGGCCCACCTGGTGAGCGGTCCGGTGGACCTCGAGCCACTCCTCGGTGTTCACCTTGTCGGAGCACAGGACGGCCCGGACCTCGTCGTCGAGGATCTCGGCCGCCGTGCCGGGCAGGGTGGCGAGTCCGGCGTCCTTCAGGCGCCGGAGGTACACGTCGAGCGGTTCGTCGAGGCGCCGCGCCCCCTCGTGGACCTCCAGGGCGGTGAAGCCGTGGACGTGGATGTCGGGCACGGCATCCTTCACGGCCCGGGTGACGTCGAGGTAGTAGTCGCCGTCGAAGTCGGGGTGGATGCCTCCCTGGAGGCAGACCTCAGATGCGCCCATGGCCGCCGCTTCGCGGGCGCGCTCGGCTATGTCGTCGAGGGTGAGGAGGTACGGGGTGCCCCTGAGGTTGAGGGACCTGGGACCCTTGGAGAAGCCGCAGAACCGGCACTTGAAGGTGCACACGTTCGTGTAGTTGATGTTTCGGTTCGACACCCAGGTGACGGCGTCGCCCACCGTCTCGGATCGCAGCTCGTCGGCCAGCTCCGCCACCGCCGCCACCTCACGGCCCCGTGCCGCGAAGAGCGTGACGATCTGGTCCTCGTCGGGCACCTGGCCGAGCCGGACGCCGTCGAGCACCTCGCCGACGGCGCCGGTGGCACTCGCCGGCCCGGGGATCAGGTGAGGCGGATCGGTGTCGAGGCCCACGTACCACTGGGTCGACCGGCGGCCCACCAGCACCACCTCGGCTCCGTCGCCCACGTTGCGGACCTCGCCCACCGTCTGGGGGTGCACCGCACCGGGATCGTCGCGTCCGAGACCCTCGGCATCGCTGCGGTCCATCACCGCGAAGTGCAGGCCCTGGTCCAGCCAGCGATCGGGCTCGATGGCGAACTCGGGGTAGATGGTGAGGCGGGGGGCGAGCTCGAAGCCGGCGGCCTCGGTGACGTCTCGGAGGCGATCCCGGTCGGGCCAGGGTCGCTCGGGGTTGACGTGGTCGGCGGTGACGGGGGAGACGCCGCCCCAGTCGTCGATGCCGGCATCGAGCAGGACGCCGAAGTCGTCGGAGAGGTTCGGCGGCGCCTGGAGGTGGACGTCGGGCGGCAGGATCAGGCGCGCCGCCGCGATGGCGTCGAGGTAGTCGTCGGCCGGGCAGGCCTCGGCCTGGTGCATGGCGGTCCCCGGCTTGGGCAGGAAGTTCTGGACGATCACCTCCTGGACGTGCCCCCAGCGGCGGTGGCTCTCGGCGATCGCCTCCAGGGCATCGATGCGGTCCGAGCGGGTCTCACCGATCCCCACCAGGATCCCCGTGGTGAACGGGATGCCCAGCTCTCCGGCGGCCTCCAGCGTGGCGAGGCGCCGGGCCGGCTCCTTGTCGGGGCTGCCGTGGTGGGCCCGCAGATCTGGTCTGAGCGACTCCAGCATCATCCCCTGGGAGACCGAGACCTCGCGCAGGAGCGCCAGCTCGTCGGCGTAGAGCGCGCCGGCGTTGGCGTGGGGGAGCAGCCCGGTCTCCGACACGACCAGCCGCGCCATGGCGGCGAGGTAGTGGACGGTGGACTCGTAGCCGTTCTCCTCGAGCCACCGGGCAGCCACCGGGTAGCGCTCCTCGGGCCGCTCGCCCAGGGTGAACAGGGCCTCGTGGCAGCCGGCCTCCGCACCCTGCCGGGCCAGGCGCAGGACCTGTCCCGGTGTGAGGTAGGGCGCGTCGAGGCGGGCGGGAGGCTGGGCGAAGGTGCAGTACCCGCAGCGGTCGCGGCACAACATGGTGAGCGGGATGAACACCTTGGGCGAGTAGGTGATCCGGGTGCCGTGGGCCTGGTCGCGCACAGATCTGGCATCGGCGAGCAGCTGGTCCAGCGGGGTGCTCCGATCGAAGCCGGAAGAACGCGACATGGGCGGCAGGCTACCGGTGTCGACGGTGCGCGCGATCCGAGCCGGTGCCGGTGGTGCGCGTGTACGGGGCAGCCGGCGCGCGAACATGACCTGATGTCAGTCCACCCCCAGATCCGTTCCACCCGCCGCGTCCCGGCTGTCGTGCTGGCCCTGGT
This sequence comes from Acidimicrobiales bacterium, assembly GCA_012513855.1. Lineage (GTDB taxonomy): Bacteria > Actinomycetota > Acidimicrobiia > Acidimicrobiales > Iamiaceae > Aquihabitans. The sequence goes on along the minus strand of JAAZBK010000321.1, from coordinate 16,308 downwards.
GTCGGTCCTGGCATCGGCCACCGGTGTGCTGGTCGGCGGTGGGCTCGCGTCAGCCGCCGCCGGTACCCCGGTCATGGGGCGATCGGTGGCCTCGGCCTCGGACCTGGCCGGATGGTTCCGCAGCACCGGCATCGAGAGCCGGGCCACGGTCGACATCGACGAACTGGCTCGGTACTACATCGAAGAGGGGGCCGACGAGGGCGTGGCCGGAGACATCGCGTTCGCGCAGTCGATCGTGGAGACCGGCTACTTCCGGTTCTCCGAGCGCGTCAAGCCCGAGTTCAACAACTTCTCCGGGCTCGGCGCGGTCGACAGCGGCACCACCGCTGAGGTCTTCCCCGACGCCCAGACGGGCGTCCGTGCCCAGATCCAGCACCTGAGGGCCTACGCCGACGAGGACGTCACCGAGTCCAGCCTGGCCCACCCGCTGGTCGACACCCGGTTCCACCTGGTGAAGCCCAAGGGCAAGGCCACCGACTGGGAGGACTTCGGGAGCGGCGTGTGGGCCACCGACCCCGTCTACGCCGGCAAGGTGCTGCGGGTCCGGATCGAGATCCTCCAATGGGCGCGGCAGCACGGAACCGCCCGCTACGCCCCGTTTGCCACCGCCGAGCCCTTCGTCGAGCAGGGCTTCCGCGACGTCCTGTCCCGTGAGGCCACGAGCGGAGAGGCCCTCCTGTGGGTGACCGCTCTCGAAGACGGAGCGGTCACGCCCGAGAACTTCCTGGTCGAGCTGTTCAGCGGCGAGGGGGCCACCACCGTCCAACAGGTCACCAGGCTCTACATGGCAGCCCTGGGCCGCATCCCCGATCGCGACGGCATGGGGTACTGGACCAACCGCCGCAAGGCCGGAGATCCGCTGGCGCGCCTGGCCGACCAGGTGATCGGCTCTCCCGAGTTCGAGAAGCGGTTCGGCTCGCCCGACTCGGAGGGCTTCGTCGAGCTGCTGTACCGGAACGTGCTGGACCGCGAGCCCGACGCCAAGGGCGGCGCCTACTGGGTTTCGGCGTTGGAGACCGGCGGGTGGACGCCCACCAGGGTGCTGCTCACGTTCAGCGAATCGATCGAGAACAGGGAGCGCACCGCCGCCCAGGTCGAGACGTCGGTGCTCCACCTCGGGCTGTGGGAGGACCGGCCCACCGACACCGACATCCGCGAGTGGACCGAGCGGCGCGAACGGGGCGAGGAGCTCGAGGATCTGGTGTTCACCCTGGTGATCAACACCAGGTACCTGTCGCGCTTCTAGCGCCGTGACCGGCGTCGGTCGCACGGGTTGATCGGCGTGTGGTCAGAGCCTGGAGGCTGCGGCCTCGTCGACCAACCAGATCACGTGGTCGGCCGAGATCCTGGAGGCGGGGAGGTCCTCGCCCGCAGCCACGGCCGCCAGCGCGTCGGCCTTCTCCTCGCCCTCCACCGTTACGAGCACCAGGTTCGCCCTGGCGATGCCCCCGAGGGTCAGCGTCATGCGCTGGTACGGGTTGAGGCCGGTTGGATCTTCGGTGGTGACGACCAACCGGCCGGGATCGGCGTCGAGGGCGTCGCTTCCCGGGAAGAGCGAGGCGGTGTGGCCGTCGGCGCCCATCCCGAGGTGGATGAGGTCGACGCGTCCGAGGTCGCCGAGGCGCAACTGGTACGGATCGGCTCCCTCGGCGCAGCGCATCAGGTGGGTGGCGTTGGCCGCTCCGACCCGGTCGAGGAGGGCCTCGCGGGCCAGCCGGTAGTTGGAGTCCTCGTGGTCGTGGGGGACGCAGCGCTCGTCGGACCAGTAGACGTCGACCTTCCACCAGTCGATCCGGCCGCCGGCCGTCTCGGCCAGCCGCTCGTAGCATCGACGGGCCGTTCCGCCCCCGCTCAGCCCCAGCGAGAACGTGTCGTGACCTCGCATCTGGAACGCCGAGATCACCTGCTCCGAGAAGGCCGACGGGACGTCGGGCGTGATGGTCAGGTCTCCTGGGATCGCCATCGGCAGCTCAGGCCTTCCCGCCGGACGGCTGAGCCGGCCCGGCTGCTTTGGCGGTGAGGGTCTCGATCAGGCTGTCGAACGACGACGTGAACGAGGCGACGCCCTCGACCTCCAGTTGGGCCGTGACGTCGTTCAGGTCGACCCCGACCTCGGCCAGCCGGGCGAGCACCTCGCGGGCCGCGTCGAAGTCGGCGTCGGCGGTGCGGGCGAGGGTGCCGTGATCGTCGAACGCGTCGAGCGTCTTCTCGGGCATGGTGTTGACCGTGTCGGGAGCCACGAGGGAGTCGACGTAGAGGGTGTCGGGGTAGCTCGGATCCTTGGTGGAGGTCGACGCCCAGAGCGGACGCTGCACCCGGGCCCCGCGCGCCGCCAGAGCCTCCCACCGGGGACCGGAGAAGCGCTGGGTGAAGAGCTCGTAGGCGAGCTGGGCGTTGGCCACCGCGGCCTTGCCCTTGAGTGCCAGGGCAGCGTCGGTTCCGATCGCCTCGAGCCGCTTGTCGACCTCGACGTCGACCCGGCTCACGAAGAACGAGGCCACGCTGGTGACGTGGTTGACGGGTCCCTGGCGGCGCTCCAGGCCGGTGAGGTAGGCCTCGATCACCGCGTCGTACCGCTCGAGGCTGAACAGGAGGGTGACGTTGACGTTGATGCCAGCGGTGACGGCGTCGCGGATGGCGGCGAGCCCGGCAGCCGTGCCGGGGATCTTCACGTAGAGGTTCGGTTCGCCGATGCGCTGGTGCAGCTCCTCGGCCGCGGCGAGGGTGCCCGCGGTGTCGTGGGCGAGCGACGGCGCCACCTCGACCGACACCTGCCCGTCCTCGCCGTCGGAGGCGTCGTAGACGGGGCGGAGGATCTCGAGCGCCTCCTCGATGTCGGTGGTGACGAGGTCCCAGTAGGCGTCGACCACCTCGCGGCCGTCGGCGACCAGGGCGCTGAACTGCTCGTCGTAGTCGTCGGACCCTCCGATCGCCTTCTCGAAGATGGAGGGGTTCGACGTGACGCCACGCACGCCTCGGGCCACCCAGCGGGCCAGCTCGCCGTTGCGGATCCAGTCACGGCGCAGGTTGTCGAGCCACGGGCTCTGGCCGTGCTCCTGGTACAGCGATTCAAGGTTGCTCATCGTTCGCTCACCTCGGCCAGCAGCGCTCGCGCTGCGGTGGCCACGTTGTCGGGGTTGATGCCGAGCTCGCTCAGGACCTGCGAACCCGGTGCCGACGCGCCGAAGCGATCGATTCCCACGGTGTCGTCGGCCCAGCGGTCCCACCCGAAGGTAGACCCCGCTTCGACCGCGAGCGTCGGAACCTCCGCCGGGAGCACCTCGGCCTGGTAGGCCTCGTCCTGGTCGTCGAAGTCCTCCCAGCACGGCATGGAGACGACGCGGACCCCGATGCCATCGGCCGCGAGCTGGTCGGCAGCTGCGACGCACACCGAGACCTCCGACCCGGTGCCCACCAGCACGACGTCGGGCAGGTCGTCGGGGCCGACGCCCACCTCCAGGAGCGCGTAGGCGCCTCGGTCGACGCCGGGGTTGCCGGCGGTTCCGGCGAGCACGGGCAGGTTCTGGCGGCTCAGGATCAGCGCGGTGGGGCCGTCGTGCACCACGGCCCTGGCCCATGCCGCGGCCGTCTCGTTGGCATCGGCGGGCCGCACCACCCGGAGGTTCGGCATGGCGCGCATGGCGGCCAGGTGCTCCACGGGCTGGTGGGTGGGGCCGTCCTCGCCGACGCCCACGGAGTCGTGGGTCCAGCTGTAGATGACGCGGTGCCCGGCCAGCGCGGCGAGCCTCACGGCCGGTCGCATGTAGTCGCTGAACACGAAGAAGGTGCCACCGACGGGCAGGAGCCCACCGTGACCGGCGATGCCGTTCATGACCGCGCCCATGCCGTGTTCGCGAACGCCCCAGTAGATCTGGCGGCCGCCGGGGTGCTCGGGGCCGAGGGCGTCCTCGCCGGCGAGGAGGGTGCCGGTGTTCCCGGACAGGTCGGCGCCACCGCCGAGCAGACCGGGCAGCGTCTGGATGAGGGCGTTGAAGACCTTCCCCGACGCGGCGCGGGTGGCCAGCTCCTCGCCCGGCTCCCAGCTGGGGATGACCGCGTCCCAACCGTCGGCGGGACGGTCGGCCACCAGGGCCTGGAACGCGTCGCGGTCGCCGTCCCAGGCCGCCACCCGCTCCTCCCAGGCGACGCGGGCCTCACGCCCCCGCCGGCCGGCTTCGCGGTAGAGGTCGGCCACGTCGGCTGGGATGTGGAACGCCTCGTCGGGCATGCCCATCACAGCCTTGGTGGCCGCGATCTCCTCGGCATCGAAGGGGTTGCCGTGGGCCTTGGGATCGTCGGTGAACTTGGGCGACGGGTAGCCGATGTGGGACCGGAGCACGATCAGCGACGGTCGCGACTCCTCGGCCATGGCCTCCCGCAGCGCCCGCTCGAGCTCGTCGAGGTCGTTGGCAGCTTCCCCGATGTCGAGGACGTGCCACCCGTAGGCCTCGAACCGCTTCACGGCGTCGTCGCCGAGGGCGAGCTCGGTGGGACCGTCGATGGTGATGTGGTTGTCGTCGTAGACGTAGATCAGCCGGCCGAGACCGAGGTGCCCGGCGAGCGACGCCGCCTCGTGGCTGACCCCCTCGGACAGGTCTCCGTCGCCGCAGATCACGAAGGTGTGGTGGTCGACGACGTCGGGGGAGAAGCGCGTCCGCAGGTACTGCTCGGCGATGCCCATGCCCACGCCGTTGCCGACGCCCTGGCCGAGCGGGCCGGTGGTGACCTCGACCCCCGCGGTGTGGCCCCTCTCGGGGTGCCCCGGCGTGCGAGATCCCCACTGGCGGAACTCCTTGAGGTCCTGGAGCGTCACGTCGTAGCCGGTGAGGTGCAGCATCGAGTACAGCAGGGCCGACGCGTGGCCCGCGGAGAGGACGAACCGGTCCCGGTCGAACCACTCGGGATGCTCGGCGTCGTAGCGCATGATCCGCGTCCAGAGCACGTGGGCCAGGGGCGCGAGCGCCATCGCCGTGCCCTGGTGGCCGCTGCGGGCCTGCTCGGGCAGGTCCATCGCCAGGCCACGGATCGTGTTGACAGCTCGGAGTTCGAGGTCGTCGGAGGTCATCGCACTGCTCGTCTCGGGTCGTTGGGACGAGGGCAAAGCTAACGGGCCGGACCGCCGCCCTCCCAAGGTGCGAGGTCGTGGCGGGTGGTCGAAGCCTCCGCATCCCACATCTGACGCTGCGTCAGATACGGTGGGCGCACCTGCCCACCGCGAACACTTGACCTGGAGGTCCACCGGTGATCGTCCACGACCGGCTCTACATCGACGGCGACCTGGTTGAACCAGCTGGTTCAGGCACCATCGAGGTGCTCAACCCCTACACAGAGGAGGTCGCGGGGCGGGTTCCCGAGGCCACCGAGGCCGACGTGGACCGGGCCGTCGCGGCGGCCCGACGCGCCTTCGAGTCGGACTGGTCTCGCCTGCCGGTGGCCGAGCGGGCCGAGATCCTCGGCCGGGCCTCCGCGGGCATCAACGCGCGGCTCGACGACCTGACCCGCCTGATCACCACCGAGATGGGCAGCCCGTACTCCTGGTGCATGTTCGGACAGGTCCTGGCGCCCACGATGGTGCTCGACTACTACGCGGAGCTGGGCAAGAGCTTCGAGTTGGAGGAGACCCGCGCCGGCATGTTCGGCGAGGTCGTGGTCCGTCGGGAGCCGCTCGGCGTGGCGGCGGCGGTGGTGCCCTGGAACGTTCCGATCTTCGTCACCATCTTGAAGCTGGCGCCGGCGATCCTGTCGGGCTGCACCGTGGTGTTGAAGCCGGCACCCGAGACGCCGCTCAGCGCCTACGACCTCCACGAGATCTTCGCCGAGGCCGGGCTGCCCAAGGGCGTGCTGAACATCGTCCCGGCCGGCCGGGAGGTGGGCGAGCACCTCGTCACCCACCCCGGGATCGACAAGGTCGGGTTCACCGGGTCGACCGCGGCCGGCAAGCGGATCGCCGCCCTCTGCGGCGAGCGCCTGCGTCCCTGCACCCTCGAGCTGGGCGGCAAGTCGGCCGCGATCGTGCTCGACGACGCCGACCTGGCGTCGACCGTCCAGGGCATCATCGACGGCGGCATCCTCAACAACGGCCAGGCGTGCGTGGCCCAGACCCGGATCCTGGCTCCCCGGGGCCGCTACGACGAGGTGGTCGACGCCCTCACCGAGGCGGTCGCCGCCCAGGTGGTGGGCGACCCGATGGACCCGGCCACCCAGATCGGCCCGCTGGTGGCGGACCGCCAGCGCGATCGCGTCCTCGGCTACATCGACCAGGGCAAGAACGAAGGGGCCCGGATCACCACGGGCGGTGGCCGCCCCTCCCTGGACCGTGGCTACTTCGTGGAGCCCACCGTCTTCGCCGACGTCACCAACGACATGACCATCGCACGCGAGGAGATCTTCGGCCCGGTCCTCTCGGTGCTCTCCTACGACTCGCTCGACGACGCGGTGGCCATCGCCAACGACTCGCCCTACGGGCTCTCGGGTTCGGTGTGGAGCGCAGACGGCGCAGCAGCGGCCGACGTCGCCCGGCGCATCGACACCGGGACGGTCACCGTCAACCACTTCGGCATGGCGTTCGGGGCGCCGTTCGGCGGCTACAAGGACTCCGGCCTCGGCCGTGAGCTCGGTCCCGAGGGCGTCGAGGCCTACATGCAGAAGAAGTCGATCAGCCTGTCGCCCAACCCGGCTGGCTGACGCCGCCGGCGGTCGGGGGCCCCGGCACCGGCTCGACCGACTCGACCGACTCGACCGTTAAGGGTCGGTACGCCCTCAACGGTCGAACACGAGCATCGAGGCGCTGAACTGGTGGACGAAGGGATGACCCCCCACGGGGCCGACCTCGCCGGCGCAGAACACCCCGGCGGTGGCGTCGCCGGCCACGTGGTCGCTCACCACCGAGGCGTCGTGGTGGGGCTCGCCGAACAGGGCCTCCCCGCGGCCGTTGCACGTGAACACCAGCGCCGCTCCGGCGTCGACTCCGGCCAGCACGCCCCGGAGGTCGGCGTCGGCGCTGTCGGCGTCGCGCACGTGGAACTGGACGGTCGAACCCACCGGCACCTCGGCTCCCACGGCCACGGCGCGACGGCCCTTGTCCGCGCCCAGCACCGATCGGACCAGGAAGTCACCGGGCCCGAAGGTCTCGCGCGTCTCGTCGGCCACCACACCGACGTGCAGGCCGCGGGCCATCAGGCTGCGATCGTCGGGGCTGGACGCGGCGGCGGTCTCGAGCACCCGGTCGAGAGCCGGTCGTCCGGCGATCTCCTCGATGATGTTCGACGTGGCGGCGGTGACCACCAGGGGTTCGCCGACGGGCCGGCAACCCTGGGAGACCACTGCGCTGACGGGCACCCCGGGCGGCAGCAACAGGCCCACCGCGCCCTCGGTCCGAACCTCGTGGTCTGCCACCAGGCGGTTCCCGCCCGCTCCGACGGCGGCCGAGGCGAGGCCGCCCACGACCTGGAGTCCCGGGGCCCGTCGGTGCAGTTCGTCGAGGAAGCCGTCTACCGGGAAGGTGAACGGATCGGCCAGGAGCACGAGGGTGGCTCCGTCGACGGCGACGTCCTCGGTGCCCTGCAGTCTCCAACCGTCACCCTCCCGGCGGGCCGAGAAGGTGGCCACCCTAGCCCCGTTGCCCCCGGTGACCATGTGCCCGCCCCAGTCGGCGGCGAACAGGACGAGCGCGGCCCGGTCCTCCACTTCGCGGCCGCCGGCGAGCACCCCCGACGCGGTGGTCCCGATCAGGCACCGTGGCGAGAGAGCGTGGTGGATGGTCGAGACGACGTCCTCCACCGCGCCCGCGTAGCCAGCGGTGAGGAACAGGACCGCCACGTCGGGCGACGGACCGACCTTCTCGAGCACCTCGCCGATCACCTCGCCCACGGCGTGGGTCACGAGCGGGTGCTCGGAGATGGCGGCAGCGAAGGCCATCAGCCCGCCGAGGAGTCCGGGGGGAGCAGGGTGAACGGGACCGAGGTGACCGGGCCCATGTCGATGCGGACCTCGGCCTCGACCGTGCCGTAGTCGTCGAAGGCGAGCTGGGCCCGGACCAGGCGGTAGGCGAACTTGCCCGGCTCGACCTGCAGCGGCTGGACGTTGCGAGCGACCTGCTCGCCGTCGCGCTTGTAGACGGTCTCCAACGCGCCGGTGCCGTCTTCGTCGGGCCGGCACCGCACGAGCACCACCAGGTGGGGCTCCAACTCCACCGGGACAGCCGACGGAGCGGCCATCGAGAAGTGGATCCCGGTGAGGTCTATGCGGGTGGACGGGCCCGGGGCGGGCCTCAGTTCGATGTTCTCGATGAACACGGCAGCGACGATCTCCATGCGTCGACCGTACCGGCCCGCGACCGCGGAGAGGGCCAGCCCGCCGACCACCCGTGGGCCGAGCCGGCGAGGGGTCGCCCGACCGGAGATCAGACCGCCGATCCGGTGGGCCACCCCTCTAGGCTCAGCCGGGATGGCTGCCAGCGAACCGGTACTGACCACCCGTGAGGCGATCATCGTCGAAGCCCGCCGATGCTTCGCCGACCACGGCTACGACGGCACCTCGCTCAACGACATCGCCGCGGCGGTCGGGCTGCGTCGCCCCAGCCTCCTCCACCACTTCCCATCCAAGGAAGCCATCTACGCCGAGGTGTTCCGGATCAGCCTCCAGGAGTGGGGCGCCCGGGTCGAGGACTCCGTGGGCCAGCAGCTGGAAGGCTGGCAGCAGGTCGACATCGTGATCACCACCGGGTTCCGGTTCTTCCAGGAGAACCCGGAGTTCGTTCGCATCGTGCGCCGGGAGGCGCTCGACGGTGGCGCTCACCTCGGCATCGACCTGGGTGAAGCGCTCCGACCGTTCCTGCTGCGCGCCATGGGGTGGTTCGAGCGGGAGATGAACGAAGGCCGCTTCCGAAGGGTCGACACCGAACAGCTCCTCCTCACCGGCTACAGCGTGATGTTCAGCTACTTCAGCGACATCCCGTTCCTGGAGGGTCTGCTCGACAGCGACCCGCTCGCCACCGACGCGCTCGATGCGCGCCTCAAGCACCTCCGAAACCTCTTCCACGTCGCGCTCAGCCCCACGGCGCCGTAGCCCCTGCCCCGGGAGCTGAACCCCGCACCCGCCCCGTCGGTGCCACCGCAAACGGGAGTGGTCGGGCGGTCCGGGCGCCCACCGGTCGCCAGTTAGCCTCTCGAACCATGTCGAACCGGACCCTCAGCGAAGCCGCGTCCAAAGAGCTACTGGCCTCATACGGGGTGCCGTTCGCACCCGAGCGCATCGTCGCCGACGCCGAGGCCGCCGTGGCCGCCGCCTCAGAGCTCGGGTTCCCGGTCGTGGTGAAGCTGAACGGCGACAAGATCGCCCACAAGACCGAGCGGGGCCTGGTCCGCCTCCGCCTCGCAGACCCGGCAGCGGTGGAGACCGCCGCATCCGATCTGCTCGCCGCCGCCACCGACGACGACGGCGAGGTGAGCCTGCTGGTGGCCCCGATGCTCAGCGGGAACCGCGAGCTGATCGCCGGCATCTCCACCGACGAGCAGTTCGGGAGGACGGTGGTGGTGGGCGTCGGCGGCATCCTGGCCGAGGCGGTGGCCGACGTGTCGGTCCGCCCGGCTCCCATCTCGGAGGTCGATGCCCACGAGATGATCGACGGGCTCGCCACCAAGGCGCTGCTCGGGCCCTTCCGCGGCGAGCCGGCCATCGACCGCGACGCGCTCGCCGGAGTCCTGCTGGCCTTGTCGAAGGTGGCGGTGGAGCTACCCGAGGTCGCGTCGGTCGACCTGAACCCACTGATCGTCGTCGACGGACGCCCCGTAGCGGTCGACGCCCTGGTGGAGACCACCGAGGGCGCCGGGGCCGCCGCCCCTCTCCAGGCCGACGGCCCGACCGAACTGGACATCGAAGGGTTCGACGCCCTGTTCAACCCGAAGGGCGTCCTGGTGGCCGGGGCGTCGACCCACCCCGGCAAGTTCGGGTTCGTGGCCCTGCACAACATCCTCGCGGCCGGCTTCGAGGGCACCATCTCGGCCACCAACCGCGACGGTGCAGACGTGCTCGGCATCCCCACGGTCACCGACGTCGACGAGGTCCCCGCCGGCACCGCCGACCTCCTGGTCCTCTGCACCCCGGCGTCGGCCAACCCGTCGATCATCCGCGCCGCCGCAGCCAAGGGCACCCGGGCGGTGTTCGTGGCCTCGGCCGGCTACGGAGAAGCCGACGACGAAGGACGTCGGGCCCAGGACGACCTCGTCGCCCTCACCCGGGAGGTGGGCGTGCTGCTCGCCGGCCCGAACGGTCAGGGCGTGGTGTCCACGCCGGCGAAGCTGTGCGCCCAGATCGTGGCCCCGTTCCCACCCGAGGGCCGGATCGGGGTGGCGAGCCAGTCGGGCAACTTCGTCTCGTCGTTCCTGAACTACTCGGTCCAGACCGGGGTCGGTATCAGCCGGGCGATCAGCGCGGGCAACGCCGCGGCCACCTCGGTGGCCGACTACCTGGGCTACTACGGCACCGACCCGGCCACGGCCGTGGGCCTCGCCTACGTGGAGGGGGTGTCCGACGGCCGAGCGTTCCTGGAGCGGATGCGCCAGGTGACCGAGGTGAAGCCGTTGGTCCTGGTGAAGGGCGGTGCCACCGCCGGCGGTCAGCGCGCCGCGGCCAGCCACACCGGCTCCCTCGCCACCGACGACCGGGTCTTCGACGGAGCCTGCCGGCAGTCGGGCATCACCCGGGCCGCCACGGTGGAGGAGGCCTTCGACGTCGCCGCCACCTTCGCCACCCAGCCCCTGCCGCGGGGCCCGCGAGTGGTGGTTCTCACCACCGTCGGCGGCTGGGGCGTGGTCACCGCCGACGCCATGGCATCAACCGCACTCGAGCTCATCGCCCTCCCCGACGACCTGATGGAGGCCATCGACGGGAAGCTCCCGCCCCGCTGGAGCCGGAACAACCCGGTCGACCTGGCTGGAGGCGAGACCCGTGACACCATCCCCGAGGTCCTCGACCTGGTGGCGTCCCACCCCGAGGTCGACGCGGTCATCCACCTCGGCATCGGCATCCAGTCGAACCAGGCCCGCCTGATGCGCCAGGGCCGCTTCTACCCAGACCACGGTCTCGAGCGGATCGTCGAGTACCACGAACGCCAGGACGCCCGCTTCGCCCAGGCCGCCGCCGACGTGTCCGACCGCACGGGCAAGCCGGTGCTGGTGGCCACCGAACTGGCCGTGGCAGACCCCGCCAACGCCGGGCCCGCCGCGGTCCGGGCATCGGGCCGGCTCTGCTACGCCTCGGCCAACCGGGCGGTCGCCGCCCTGGCCCACGCGTGGGAGTACAGCCGCTGGCGCCAGGCCCGAGGTCTGGCGGTGGACCCCGAGGCGTGACGGCGCTCCGCCGGATCCGCCGTCGAGCGGGATCCGAACGCTCGAGCCGGCTGGCGCGCTCGTTCGCCGTGCTGGCGATGGTCGCCGCTGGCGTCGCCGATGCCACTCCGGCGGTGGCCGACGTCGACCCCGCGCTGATCACGGGGCTCGACGGCGTGGTGGCCCTGTCGCCCGCCGACACCTGCCTCCGGGTCGACCTGGGCCGGACCACCATCTACGAGCACGCGGTCGACGTGGCGCTCATACCCGCGTCGACCCAGAAGCTCCTGGTCGGCCACGTGGCGCTGGAGGTGATGGGCGCCGACCACCGCTTCCGCACCGAGGTGGTCGGCAACCCGCCCGTCGACGGGGTGGTCGAGGGAGACCTCACCCTCGTCGGCGGCGGCGATCCGCTCCTGTCCACCGCAGCCGACGCGTTCGTCCGACGCATCGCCGACCAGCCGATCACCTTCCTCGACGAACTGGCCGACGAGGTGGTGGCGGCCGGCGTGAAGCACGTGCGCGGGGGAGTGGTGGGCGACGAGTCGCGATACGACCAGACCCGCGTCGTCGCGTCATGGCCCGAGCGGTACCTGTCCCAGAACCAGGTGGGACCGCTCAGCGCCCTGACGGTGAACGACGGGTACCGGCTGGTGTTGTCGCCCGACGCCGAACCCGACCACGAGCGCTCCGCCGATCCAGCCGCCGACGCTGCCCTCGCGCTGATCGACCTGCTGCGCGAGCGCGGGGTGGTGGTCGATGGTGGCGCCGGCAACGGTCGGGCACCGGCGGGGGCCACGGCGCTGGCCCACGTCGAGTCGGCCCCGCTTTCGGCCGTGGTCCGACAGCTCCTCGAGCAGAGCGACAACGGCACGGCCGAGCTGTTGACCAAGGAGCTCGGGGTCCGTTCAGGCGACGGCGGCACCACCGCTGCCGGCACGGCCTTCATCCGCGAGCAGGCCGCCGCCGCGGGCCTGCCGGTCGGAGGGTTGCTGATGGCCGACGGGTCCGGACTCGACCGGAACAACCGCGCCACCTGCGACGAGCTGGTCGAGGTCCTCACGGCCGCTGGCGGACCGGACGGCCTGCTCGCCGGATCGCTTCCGGTCGCAGGCCGGACCGGCACGCTCCGGAACCGCTTTCGCGGGACTCCCGCCGAGGGCCGGCTGATGGCCAAGACGGGATCGCTCAACGACGTCACCTCCCTCGCAGGGTTCGTGGAGATGCCCGACGGTCAGATCGCCACCTTCGCCTACATCGCCAACGGTCCTCAGGCCGACGACCCCCGTCGGGGCCAGGACTTCCTGGGTGCGCTGCTCGGCCAGTACGAGCGGGTGTGCCCCGCCGGACCAGCGGTGCCCCTCGTTGCTCCGGTCGGGGCCTACGCCCTCGGCGCCGCCGCCCTCGCTCCGGTCGGGCTGGCTCCGATGCTGTCGCCGGCGGTGATCGTGGCCCTCGACACCTTCGAGGAGCACCCCGAGGCGGTCGTCAGCTCGTGCCTGGTCGAAGACCCGACGTTCCGGCTGCGACTACCGGCGTGACCGGCAGCCGGTCCCGTCCCACCCCCACCGTGCGCGGCACCGGGTCCACGGTCCTTGCAACGGGGTCGGTCGACCGGTAGGAAGTGCCCCCGAACCGCGAAGCAGGAGGACCAGTGGCACCCGACGGTGCGAAGCAGAACCAAGAGCAGGGACCGGCCGAGATGATCGGCGACATCTGGCAGCTCGTCCGCGACTACGCCAAGCAGGAGACGATCGACCCCCTGAAGTCGATCGGCAACTTCTTGAAGTGGGGTCTCCCGGGCGCCGTCCTCCTCACCCTGGGCCTCCTCTTCGGCTCGTTGGCCATCCTCCGGGGCCTGCAGGACGAGACCGGCGAGAGCCTGACCGGGAGCCTGACCTGGGTCCCGTACCTGGTGGCCCTCGTGTTCGCGTTGATCACCGCCGCCCTGGCCGCCCTGGCCATCAAGAAGCCCGCCCGCACACCATGAGCCGCAAGGAACCAGAGCCGGTGACCGAGACCACCAAGATCACCCCCGACGACATCGAGGCCAAGTTCCGCGCCCTGACGTCCGACGTCGACGACCGGGCCGACGCGGCCAAGGGCACCGCCGTCACGGTGGCGGCCGTCATCGCGGCCGCGGTGGTGGTCGGGGTCTTCCTCCTCGGCCGCAGCCGGGGCCGGAAGAAGACCACCGTCATCGAAGTCCGTCGCTTCTGATGGCGCGCCTGCGCGCCGCCAAGGGCGGAGGTGCCCTCCGGACGTTGGAGCGGCTCGGAGTCAGTCGGGGCGTCTTCGGAGCCAGCAAGGGCTGGTTCTACGTCGGCACCGGCCTGTGGACCCTGCGCAAGGTCCGTTCGTTCGGCGAGCGCAAGACCGAGATCCTCATGCGGGAGCCCCTGCGGCCCGGCGACCGGATCGTCATCGCCAACGGCATCGCCACCATCGAGTCCCAGACCGAGCCTTCGGTCCAGGGAGCCACCGGCAAGGCGCCGTCGCGCCGCCGGCGGAGGAAGCAGGCGAAGGAGGCCCGGAAGGCCCTGATCACCCAGGCAGACCTCAGCCGTCGGGCCCGGCGCAAGGCCGCCCGCCGAGCGTCCTGAAACCGGGCGCCACGCCTTTGGGTCCGGCACCTCGGCCGGGCAGGATGGGGCGGTGAAGGTCAACCTCCGCAACCCCACCCGCACCATCGAGGTCGAGGGCCCGATGAGCATCGTGGCGCTACTCCGCAGGCTCGACCTGAACCGGGAGTCCGTCCTGGTGATCCGCGACGGCACGTTGGTGCCGGGCGATGCTCTGCTCGAGGACAACGCCGAGGTCGAGATCCGGCCGGTGATCTCGGGGGGCTCGACGTGAAGTGCCGCGTCTGTCGCGAGCCGGCGGTGATCGACATCCGCCGCCACAACGCCAACTTCTGCAGCGACCACTTCCTCCGGTTGGTGCGCGACCAGACCACGAAGGCCATCGACGAGTTCCAGATGATCCGGCCGGGCGAGCGAGTGCTGGTGGCGGTGTCGGGCGGCAAGGACAGCCTCGCCCTGTGGGACGTCCTGAACGAACTGGGCTACGAAGCCGACGGCCTCTACATCGGGCTCGGGATCGGTGGCTACAGCGACCGTTCCGGCGAGATGACGAGGGCGTTCGCGGCCGACCGTGGCCTCACCCTCCACGAGGTCGACCTGCGCGCCGAGTACGACACCGACGTTCCCACCGCGGCGAAGGCAACCCGGCGGGTGCCCTGCTCGGCCTGCGGGATGTCCAAGCGCCACCTGTTCGACCAGGCGGCCCTCGACGGCGGCTACGACGCCGTGGCCACCGGCCACAACCTCGACGACGAAGCTGCAGTGCTGTTCGGCAACACCCTCCGCTGGCAGACCGAGTACCTCGCCCGTCAGCTTCCGGTGCTCCCGGCCCGGCCCGGCTTCCCGCGCAAGATCAAGCCGCTGGTGCGGCTGGGCGAGCGTGAGATGGCCGCCTACTGCGTGCTGCGGGGGATCGACTACATCGTGGAGGAGTGCCCGATGGCGGTCGGCAACAAGCACCTCGGCTACAAGGAGGCGCTCAACGCGATCGAGGCGACCTCTCCCGGTTCCAAGCACGACTTCTACTTCGGGTTCCTGGCGAGGGCCGCAGAGCGCTTCCGCGACGCCGCCCCGGCCGCACTGGAGTCGGGCGATCTGGCCACCTGCGAACGCTGCGGTTCGCCCAGCACGTCGGAGGTGTGCGCCTTCTGCCGTCTGATCGAGAGGTCCGCCGGCCACGAACCCGTCACCCTCACCAGGAAGGGCAAGCCCCTGTGACCGCCGCCGAACCCATCGGGTCCGAACCCGCCGTCGATGCGGCGGAGATCCCCGTCGACGAACTCGCAGCCGTCGCCCCTCCCGCCCCGGATCGAACGTTTCGACCGGGCGAGGAGATCCTCCTCATCGACCGCAAGAAGCGGCGCTACCTGGTGGCGCTGGAGGACGGGGCGGAGTTCCACACCCACTCCGGCTTCGTGCCCCACGGCGACATCATCGGCAAGCGGGAGGGGGCGGTGGTCCGGTCTTCACGCGGGGCCACGTTCACCACCTTCCGGCCGACCCTCAGCGACTTCGTCTTCAAGATGCCGCGTGGCGCGCAGGTGATCTATCCGAAGGACCTCGGCGCCATCCTCATGCTCGCCGACATCTTCCCCGGGGCCCGGGTGCTCGAGTCGGGTGTCGGTTCCGGAGCGCTGTCGATGACCATGCTGAGGGCGGGCGCGGTGGTGACCGGCTACGAGTTGCGGGGCGACTTCGCGGCCCGGGCTCAGAAGAACGTGGCGGCCTTCGGCGGAGCCGAGCTGACCCAGCGCTACACCGTGGAGGAGCGGAACTGCTACGAGGGCATCGACGAGGTGAACCTCGACCGCGTGGTGCTCGACCTGCCCGAGCCCTGGGAGGTGGTGGAGCACGCCGAGGAGGCGCTGCTCCCCGGCGGGATCATCGTGGCCTACACGCCCACCATCATCCAGGCCGTCCAGTTCCGCGAGCGCCTGGTGGAGAGCAGCTTCGAGCTGGCCGAGACCATCGAGGTGCTCCACCGTGGGTGGAACATCGACGGCACGTCGGTGAGGCCCGACCACCGGATGGTGGCCCACACCGGGTTCTTGAGCCACGCCCGGCTCCTGCCCGCCTGACCGACCGAGGCTGGGGCTTCCGGACGCGAACGACGGGACCCCTCGGGGCCCCGTCGTTCGATCGATCTCGGTGAGATCAGGTCAGGCGATCTCGATGAAGATGCACTCGCCGGGGCACTCCTCGGCGGACTCGATGGTGGCTTCCTCCTGGCCGGCGGGCACGTTGGCCAGGCCCTCGGGTCCACCCGGGTCGGAGAACACCTTCGACCCTTCCTTCACGTAGGCCAAGCCATCGTCGAGGAGGGTGAAGACGTCGGGAGCGATCTCCTCGCAGAGCCCGTCGCCGGTGCAGAGATCCTGGTCGATCCAGACCTTCATGGT
>JAAZBK010000045.1 GCA_012513855.1 Acidimicrobiales bacterium | reverse complement strand
GTTGTGATCGGCGGCCGACTGGCCTGGCACGATGGGGCCTACGCCGAAGGGTTCGGCGACCAGAAGGGCTATGGGCAGGTCCTCAGGGCCCGAAGCGGAGCAGCAGCATGAGCGCGTTCGGCGACCACGATCACGGCGAGTTGGTGGGCATCTCCTTCGACGACCCGTTCCGGGCCAAGGAGTACGTCGTGGCGGTGACCGGCCTCGCCTCCCGCGAGAAGCTGCGCCTGCGCGACGTGGTCACCATCGTCAAGGACCACGAAGACAAGGTCACCGTCCACGAGACCATCGACCCGAGCCCCAAGCAGGCCGCCGTGTCCGGAGCCGTCTGGGCCAGCCTCTTCGGGCTGGTCCTCGGCGGGCCGGTCGGGTGGGTGGCCGGCGCCGCGCTGGGAGCCGGCACCGGGGCCCTCACCGCCAAGAGCGTCGACCTGGGCATATCCGACGAGTGGGTGGAGTGGTTCCGCGCCTCGGTCCAGCCCGGCACCCACACCGTGGTGCTGCTGGTCGACGACGTCGACCGCAACGCGCTGGTGGAGGAGACGGCCCGGTTCCCCGGAGCCCAACTCGTCCACACCACCTTCGAGGAAGACACGCTGCGCCGCATCGACGAATCGCTCACGTGAGCGGGCTGGCGTGAGAAGCCCGTCATCGTGAGAAGCATGTCGTCGTGAGAAGCCCAGCCGCCCCCGAAGCATCCACATGAGCCGGTCGTACCTGGACCACGCGTCCACGTCGGTGCTGCGGCCCCAGGCGCGCGATGCACTTGTCGAGGCGCTCGTCGCCCTCGGCGGCGATCCCGGCCGCATCCACGAGGAGGGCATGGCGGCCCGGGTGGCCCTGGAGCGGGCCCGAGAGCAAGTGGCGGGCCTGCTGGGGGCGCGGTCCCGGGAGGTCGTGTTCACCAGCGGCGCCACCGAGTCGATCGCGGCTGCCGTGTGGGGAGCCACCGCACGCACCCGAGGCCGGGCCGGGCAGCGGGAGGGCCACGACGCCACGGACGGGACCGTCCACCACGTGGTCACCGCGGTCGAGCACTCGGCGGTGCGCCACAGCTCGGAACGGGCAGGCGACGTCACGATCGTCCCGGTCGACGGCGGCGGTCGGGTCGACGCCGACGCGGTGCTGGCCTCCATCGGCCCGAACACCGCTGCGGTCCACGTCCAGTGGGGCAACCACGAGGTCGGGACCATCCAGCCCGTGGTCGACGTCGTCGCCGGCTGCCGGGAACGTGGCGTCCTCGTCCACGTCGACGCCGCCCAGGCGGCCGGCCGGGTGCCGATCGCGTTCACCGAGTTGGGTGCCGACCTCCTCTCGCTGAGCGGTCACAAGCTCGGTGGTCCGGCCGGCACCGGTGCGCTGCTCGTGCGACGCGGGCTGCGCCTTCCCCCGTTGCTGCTGGGCGGCGATCAGGAGCGGGCCCGACGGGCCGGCCTCGAACCGGTGGCGCAACTCGTCGCCTTCGGTGCCGCTTGCGCCGCTCTCACAGAACCGGTCGACGACGCCTCGTCGGTCACCCGCCTCGATGCCGAGATGGCGGAGTCGGTGCGCCTCACCGACCGCATCCGCTCGGTGCTCCGCGGCATCGAGGGCGTCACCGAGTACGGCGACCCCCAGCACCGCCTCCCGCACCTGGTCTGCGTGGGGGTCGAGGGCGTGGAGCCGCAGGGCGTGCTGCTCGGCCTGGACCGCGCCGGCGTGGCCGCCCACTCCGGCAGCGCCTGCTCGTCGGAATCGCTGGAGCCGTCGCCGGTGCTGGACGCCATGGGGGTCGACGCCCACCACTCGCTCCGACTGTCGGTCGGGTGGAACACCACCGACGCCGACGTCGACCGCCTCGCCGCCGCGCTGCCCGAGGTCGTCGACGGCCTACGAGCCCTGGCCCGCTGAACCGACTCCCTCCGGCTCCCTCCGGAGTCCGAGTGACCCACCCGATCGCGTGGGCATACGACCGGCCAGGCGACCCGGCAATGCCCACACGACCGCATCCCCGCTGGCCCCACCAGATCGCGTGGGCAAACCACCGGCCACCTGAGCCGGCAATGCCCACACGACGCGGGACGGAGCGCTGCCGGAGCGCGAGGTCTCAGCCGGGGGGTGCCGTGGTGGCGGTCGACGAGGCCGGCGGCGGCGTCGTCGTCGTCGTCGTGGCGCTGTCGGCGCCCGCGCCAGCTCCGTCGCCGTCGGCGCCGTCTCCATCGCCTTCATCGCCAGTGGTTCCTCCGGCGAGCGCCTCGGCTATGCGGGCCTCCAGGTCCTCGGACTCGATCACCTGGCGGGCGTCGGGTGAGGGATCGTTCTCCTCGAACTCCCGGAGGAACCGCTGGGCGTCGGCGTAGTCGCCGCGACGGAAGGCGAGGACGGTCCGGAACGCCCGGGCGTAGCTGTAGCCCGGGTTCACCTCGATGGCCCGCTCGACGTGCAGCTCGGCGGTGGCCTCGAGGTCGGCGCCGAGGTCGCCGGCGAAGGGCGCGGTCAACCCCAGCTGCCAGCCGAGCCAGGTGTTGGCCACCGGGTTGCGGGGGTCGTCGTCGAGAACGGCCTTGAAGCAGTCGACGGCGCCCGACGGCTCCATCGGGTTGATGAGCGGGATGCACTGCTGGGCCCGCTGGCTCGGCGACTGCTGGACGTCGATCCCACCGGTGAGCGTGTCGCCCGCCTGACGGGCCCCCATCGATCGGGCCACCAGCCAGCCGGCCAGGGCCGCGAACGCCACCACGCCCGCCAGCACCAGCGCGGTCCGACCGAGGTTCCGGCCGCCCTTGGCCGCGTCGAACGCCGCCCGTTGGTCGTCGATGGCCCGCAGCACCTCGGCGGCGCGGGCCGTGTAGTCGTTGCGCAGCGTCTCGTAGTCGTCGTCGTCGAGGTCACCCGCGTCGTGCTCGCGCTCGAGATCGGCCAGCGACCGCAGGAGGAAGTCCCGCTGCTCCTCCAGGCCGGCCAGCTCGTCGGGATCGAGCCGGGTCGTTCGACGGGCCTGCTTGCGCCCGGACGGTCCGCTCGGCGCGGAGGTGGAACCGCGCCCGGTCCCGGAGCCGGTCACGACTCGTCGCCGCCGGCAGCGTCGACCGAAGGCGCACCATACGGGCCGCTGCCACCATCCGGGCCGTTGCCACCATCGGCGCCGGCCTCGCCCCGCCGGGCGAGCGCGGCCGCCACCAGGTCTCGATCTTCTTCGGTGGCCTGGAGCTCGCCGGGGCGCCAGTCGCCGAAGCGCCGCACGAGCGCGGCGACCGCCACGATCACCGCCACCACGGGCAAGGCCCAGACCAGGGCACCGAAGCCCTCGCCCGTCGGATCGAGCAGCAGTTGGCGACCGTTCGGGTAGCGCGACGCCACGTAGTCGCGGATCTCCTCGTTGGAGTCACCGGCCTCGAGGCGCTCGGCGATCAGCACGCGCACGGCCTCGGCCGACGGGGCGTCGCTGTTGGCCACCGACTGGCTGGCGCACGACGGACACCGGATCGACTCCTCCAGGTTCTGAGCCCGTTCCTCCAGCGTGGGCGGATCGCCACCCAACGAGCCGACCGCCAGCAGGGCGACCACCACCACGGCCATCAGGACCCAGGGCCACCACCCCACCGTGGAGCGGGACCCCTTCGAAGCGGTGCTGGTCACGAGCCGGTCTCCTGGGTGTAGCGATCGATCACCGCGTTCAGCTCGGTCTGGGTCACTCCGCTGACGAACCACGCCACCACCACCCCGGTGGGCGCCACGAGGTACGACTCCGGCACCCGCGCCACGCCCCAGTCGAGGGCGGTGCGGCCCTGGTCGGAGTCGAACACCGTCCAGTCGCCGCCGAAGCGCCCGAAGAAGTCCAGGACGTCCTCCTCCTTGTCGGAGTAGACCACGCTCACCACGCGGGCGTCGCCCGTCTCGGCGTGCTCCTCGGAGAACGCCACCAACTCGGGGTGCTCCTCCACGCAGGGCACGCACCAGCTGGCGAAGAAGTTGACCACCACCCACCGGTCGGTGGCGCCGATGTCGAAGGGGTCGCCGAGCAACGGCTCGCCGCCGATGGCCGGAGCCTGCTGGCCGATGAGCTGGCTGGTGCTCTTGCGGTCGGCCGCGGGCTCGCGGGTGGCGAGGAGCACAACCAGTAGGGCGACCACCACGCCGACGGCGATGGCGGCCACGCGGGAGCTTGGAAGGCGGCCCATCACGAACCCACCGAGGCCGGCTCGGCCGAGGAGGAATCGGGCACGTCGGGATCGCTGAGCGGTGCCGGTCCGGGGCCGTCACCCTCGGGTGATCCCCCACCGGGCCCGCCGCCACCCGGGCCGTCGCCGTCGGGCGGGCCCTCGATGGGGGCCGGCGCCGACACGGGCGCGGTGGGTATGCGTCGGCGCCCCGGGAACGCGGCCATGATCGAACCGATGCCGATCACGGCACCGCCCGTCCACAGCCACACCACCAACGGCTGCACGATCACCTTGACGGCGACCGATCCGTCGGCTGCGGGCAGATCTGTGAGGGTGAGCATCACCGAGTTGATCGGCGTGTTCTTCACCGACGGCTTGCCGATCTGCTGGGTGCCGTTGACGAACTGCTGGATGGCGGGCTCGTGGACCTGGCCGTCGATCGAGATGCGGGCTCCGACCTGGCGTCGGGCGGCGGTGATGTCGGACGTGGAGCCCAGGAAGGTGATCTCGTGGCCGCTCACGGTGATGGTGGACGGGCATCCGGGCGCTGCTTCGACGCACATGCGGGCATCGCGCTCGACCTCGAAGCTGCTCGAGGCGGCCAGGCCCACGGCGATCAACAGCACGCCGATGTGAACGATCATGCCGCCGTTGGTCCGGCCGACGAGGCCTCGCCAGCCCTGGCGCCGGGTGGCGAGGGCGAGCTGGCGCAGAGCGGAGCCACCGGCGAACCCGGCGAGGAAGAAGGCCAGCAGCGGGGCGAACCCACGCGCTCCCACCAGCACGGCCACCGCCAGGGCTCCGGTGCCGATCCAACCCGGCCAGAGCAGCCGGGTGCGCAGCGTCTCGAGGCTGGCCTTGCGCCACGGCAGCACCGGGGCCACGGCCATTAGGAAGAGCAGCACCATCCCGATGGGCATGGTCATGCGGTCGAAGTAGGGCTCGCCCACCGTCACCCGCTCCGCGGTGAGGGCCTCCGAGATCAGCGGGAACACCGTGCCCAGCAGGACCACGAAGGCGAACCCGGCGAACACGATGTTGTTGAGCAGGAAGGCGCCCTCGCGCGACGCCGGCGAGTCGATGCGGGCCGGCGAGCGCAGGCGGTCGCCACGCCAACCGACGAGGCCGACGGTGACCAGCACGATCAGCCCGAAGAACCCGAGCAGGAGCGGGCCGATGGTGGAGTCGCTGAACGCGTGGACCGAGTCGATCACCCCGGAGCGGGTGAGGAAGGTTCCGAGGATGGTGAGGGCGAAGGTGGCGCAGAGGAGCGAGAGGTTCCAGACCCGCAACATGCCCCTTCGCTCCTGCACCATCACCGAGTGCAGGTATGCCGTGCCGGTGAGCCAGGGCAGGAACGACGCGTTCTCCACCGGGTCCCAGGCCCAGTAGCCGCCCCAGCCGAGGACCTCGTGCGACCACCAGGCCCCGAGCACGATGCCCACGCTGAGGAAGGCCCAGGCGATGAGGGTCCAGCGTCGGGTCTCGATGAGCCAGCCCTCGCCGAGGCGGCCCGTGGCCAGGGCGGCGATGGCGAAGGCGAACGGCACCGTGAAGCCCACGTAGCCGAGGTAGAGCATCGGCGGGTGGAACGCCATGAGCACGTGGTTCTGCAGCAGCGGGTTGGGGCCGGGCCCGTCGAGCGGGGGGTTGGCGATCACCCGGAAGGGGTTGGCCGGCCCCAGCATCAGCCCGAAGAAGAACAGGCAGACCACGAACATCACGAGCATCGCCCATGCCACGAGGGGGTCGTCGAGCCGCTTGCGGAACTTGATCGCCACCGCCAGCGTGAAGCCGGCGAGGATGAAGCCCCACAGCAGGATCGAGCCCTCCAGGGCCGACCACATGGTGGCGAAGTTGTAGATGGCCGGGGTTGCGTGCGACCCGTTGTTGGCCACGAACTCCAGCGAGAAGTCGCGGGTGATCAGCGCCCGTTCCATGGCCACCACGGCGAGCGTCGCGCCACCCATGACCATCCACGAGTAGGTCCGCGACATGCGCATCAGCTCGGTGCGCCGCCCCCGCAGGCCGACGGCGAGGGTGGCGATGGCTCCCAGGGATCCGACCAGGGCGAGGATCACCCCAGCCGTGCCGAGCGCGGCGTTCACGAAGCGGCTCGCTCCACCGACCGCTCGGAACCGTCGCCGAGAAGGGCCGAAGCGGATTCGTCGACATCGGCGTCGTCGACCACCCGGTCGGGGTGCTCTTCCTCGTACTCCTGCTCGTCGACGTCGGCCTTCTTGTAGTCCTCGGTGTGCTTCACCAGGAGCCGATCGCTGTCGAACTCGGTACCGGCCGCGTTCCAGCTTCCCTCGGCCACCACCGGCAGACCGGGCTTGAACAGCGCTGGTTCCTTGCCCGTGTGGCGGACGGTGACCGCCACGCCGTTGTACGCCACGTCGAACACCTTGGCGGTGCCCTCCTCGACCGGCTCGCCGACGACGACGCCCTGGAGCCGGAAGCGGTCCTGCCCCAGTTCCTCCTGCTGGGCCACGGCTTCGTCGGCGTTGCGGTAGTAGAGCGACGCACCGCGGGCCTGGACCACGATGAACACCAGCACCCCGGCGAGGACCAGGAGGGTGGCGAGAGCGCCCCAGCGCCGGCCGCTGGAGCGGCCACCGGTCGGGCCGGACGAGGTTCGTGGCGTGAGGTCGAGGCCGCCCTCGTCGAGGTCGCGGTCGTCGGGTTCATCGGCCGTGGGGCGGCTGCCAGATGGCAGGTCGGGGCTCACGACCACCTCCGCTCCTCGGGCGGCAACTGCTTGCCGACCGCTCGGCCGCGCCTGATGGTGAACACGGCGTAGGCGGAGATGAGCACCACGACGAGGCCGTAGGCGACCCACACGTAGCCCATCTCGTCGGGGATGTCGTTCTGAGCCTGGGCGAGAAGCCAAGCGACCTGGTGGACGGCGAACATCAGCTGGCTCCCTTCGGCGCGGCGAGGGATCCGGCGGATGCCTCGGCCCGTCGTTCGGTGAGCGCCAGGTCGAGGCCCTTCGCCTCGAGTTGGTTCTCGGCGAACTGCAGGCGGAACCGGTGGATCATCAACCAGCCGTACACGGCCAGGGCCACGATCATCCCGAACATGAGGGCGAAGAGCTTCATGCCATCGATGGTGGGGTCGAGGCGGCTGATGGTGGCGGGCTGGTGGATGCCCCGCCACCAATCGACCGAGTAGTGGACGATCGGCACGTTGGCGAAGGCGACCAGGCCGACCACCGCGGCCCGCTTGGCCCGCACCACCGGGTCGATCACCGCCCGTCGCAGGGCCAGGTAGCCGACGTAGACCACCAGCATCAGGAGGGTGCTGGTGAGGCGAGGGTCCCACTCCCACCAGGTTCCCCAGGCGATGTGGCCCCAGATCGATCCGGTGGCCAGGGTGAGGACGGTGAAGACCACGCCGACCTCGGCCGATGCCGCTGCCAGCGTGTCCCAGCCCTCGGTCTTGCGGACCAGGTACAGCACGCTCGCCGCCGCGGTCACGAAGAACGCCGTGTAGCACGCCACCGCCACCGGCACGTGGACGTACATGATGCGGACCAGCTCGCCCATGCTGTTCTCGGACGCGTCGGGTCCGCTGTCGGGCGGCGAGATGAACAGCGCCACGGCGAGGAACAACAGCACCGCCGGCAACAGCGCGTAGCCGTACATCCGGCTCCCACGCGACGACGTTCCGTCGGGGTCCGGTCTGAACAGGGCGGTCAAGATTCCTCCAGGAGGGTTTCGAAGGCGAAGATGCCGATCACCAGGTAGAGCACGGCGAACACCGCGAGCAGGCCGAACCAGCGCCAACCGGTACCGGAGGACTGCTCGTAGGCCGCCCCGAAGGCCTGGGTGGCCGAGATGAGGACGGGAGACACCACCGGCAGCACGAGCAGCGGGAGCAACGTGTCGCGCACGCGCATGCCGGCCGACAAGATGCCGTAGATGCTCCCCACCGCGGCCAGGCCGGCGGTGGCCGCCAGGCAGGTGGCGATGAGCAGCAGCGGTCCTTCGGGCGCGGTGCCGTAGAAGAGGGTGGCGCCCACGATCAGGACGACCTCCAGCGCCAGCAGGTGGACGGCGATCCCCGCAGCCTTGCCGAGGAAGATCCCGGCCGGATCGAGCCCGGAGAGCCGGAGGCCGTCGGTCACCCCGTCGGCGGCCTCGACCGCGAACGAACGCTGGAGGGCGAGCAGAGTGGAGAACAGGACGGCGAGCCAGAACAGACCGGGCGTGGCCTCGCCGAGGATGCGGCGATCGGGGTCGAGCGCGAAGGCGAACAGGATCAGGACCAGGAGCCCGAACGGCATCACCTGGGACACGATCACCCGGCTGCGCAGCTCGAGGCGCATGTCCTTCTCCAGCACGAGGACGGCGTCGCGGGCGAGGGTCACGCCACCACCTCCCCCACCGGGTCCGAAACGTCGGGGTCGGACACGTCGGGATCGGGCAGGTCGGGGTCTGGCCCGTCGCCGTCGGGCGCCGACGCCACCGGCGCACCGGAGCGCGGATCCTGGGCGGCGGTCATGCCGCCTGCGATGGTCACGGTGCGGTGGGCCACCGCTGCGGCGCGGTCGGGTTCGTGCGACACGAACACCACCGTCGCACCGGAGGCGACCGCTTCGACCATCAGGCCGTCGACCACGTCACGTCCGTCCTGGTCGAGCGCCGCGTGGGGCTCGTCGAGCAGCCACAGCTCGGGCCGGCGAGCCACCATGACCGCCAGCGAGGTCCGGCGCCGTTGGCCGGCCGACAGCCGGGCCACGGGCACGTCGGCGAGGCGGCCGTCGAGCCCGAGGCGGGCCATGGCGGCTCGGGCGTCGGAGGCCCCGGCCCGTCCGGCCCGGGTCCAGAAGCTCACGTTGTCGGCCACGGTGAGGTCGTCGTAGAGGCCGCTGTGGTGACCGAGCAGCCCCACCCGGTGGCGAACCGCCTTCGGATCCGTCCGCAGGTCGACCCCGAGCACGGAGGCGGAGCCTTCGACAACGGGGACCAACCCTGCGCAGGCGCGCAGGACGGTGGTCTTGCCGGCACCGTTGGGTCCCTGCAGGAGCACTATCTCGCCGGCTCCCACGTCGAGGTCGACGCCGGCCAGGGCGGGAAAGCGCCCGAGCAGGCAGACCGCTTCGCGGAAACTGACGACGGGCTCCATGGGGTGTACAAACGGTACCGGCGTTCACCCGCCGGCAACGAGTCGCGCACGCCTCCTCCCGGCCCGATGCGACCCATGTCACCCCCTGCGGTCCGTGGCCACGCCGGCACGGCGCCAGGTCGCCGGGGGCGATTCTCGACGGAGGCCCGGCGCAAGTACCCTCGTCAGCCATGCTCCTGTCGAGGATCCTTGGCGGGCTGGGGAGGACCCTGGTCACGGCCGGCACCCTGATCCTGCTGTTCGTGGCCTACCAGCTCTGGGGCACCAACATCCACACCGCTCGGGCCCAGAACGCGCTCACCGACGAGTTCGCCGAGGTCCTGGCCACCGTGCCGTCGACCACCTCGACCTCGACCACCTCCACGAGCACCACCAGCACCACCGTCCCGGGCGACCCGAACCAGGTCGACCTCGTCCCCACCGCCCTGGCCCCGGCCGACCTGCCGCTCCCCGAGTACGGCGACCCGATAGCCAGCATCAGCATTCCGAAGATCGGCGTCAACGACGTGATGGTGGTCGAGGGCGTGGGTCTCGACCAGCTCAAGCGGGGGCCGGGCCACTACCAGGAGACCCCGCTGCCCGGTCAGGAGGGGAACGCCGCCATCGCTGGTCACCGCACCACCTACGGCGCCCCCTTCCACAACGTCGACAAGCTCGAGAACGGCGATCAGATCACGGTCCGGACCATGCAGGGCGACTTCGTCTACGAGGTCGACAGCGTGGTCGACGGCGACCACCTGATCGTCAAGCCCGACCAGGTCGAGGTGCTCGAGGACAAGGGCGACAACCGCCTGACCCTCACGGCCTGCCACCCCAAGTACTCGCTGCGCGAGCGGATCATCATCAGCGCCGTCCTCGTCGGCCAGCCGGCGCCGCCCATCGTCGGTCAGGAGGAGGCCCGCGAGCAGGCCGTCGAGATAGTCGGCGAGACCGGGAGCTACGAACGCACCGAGATCGACGGCGACCTCAGCGGCGAATCCGCGTCGAAGTCACCGGCGATCATCTGGGGCCTCGTGTGCGCCGGGGTGTGGCTCGCCACGTGGGCGGTCTCGAAGCTGCTCGACCGACGCATCGGCAAGCGGCGCAAGCACCGGTGGATGCTGACCTGGAGCCCCTACCTGGTCGGCGTCCCCGTGTTCTTCATCTGCCTGTACGTGTTCTTCGAGCGGTTCGCCAACCTGCTCCCCGCCAACTACTGAACACCCCACCGAGACCTGGAGAGCCGTTCCGTGACCGTGCACATCGAAACCCGTGGCGTGGAAGGCGTCGAGGCCGACGACGTCGTCACCGTGATCACCCTCGACCGGCCCGAGCGCCGCAACGCGCTCGACCACGCCACGCTCGAGGAGCTGACCGATGCTCTGGAGGCGGCGGCCGCGCGGCCCACGAGGGTGCTGATCATCACCGGCGCCGAAGGCCACTTCTGCTCCGGAGCCGACCTCACCGGCGTGGAGAACGCCTCCTTCGCGGGCCTGCTCCAGGGCGTCCTCGACCGGCTGCGCGACGTGTCGTTCCCAACCATCGCCGCCATCGACGGCGCCGCTCTCGGCGCGGGCAGCCAACTGGCGATCGCCTGCGATCTGAGGGTCGCCGCCGCCGACGCCTCCTTCGGCGTGCCCGCAGCCAAGCTCGGCCTGATGGTCAACCACTGGACCGTCCAGCGCATCGCCACCCTCGCCGGCCCGAGCATGGCCCGAGCGATCCTGCTGACCGCCGAGGTGGTGTCGGGCGCCGACGCGCTCCGCGTCGGCCTGGTCAACCGGCAGGGTTCGCTGCCCGAGGCGCTCGAATGGGCGGAGCAGATCGCCAAGCTGGCACCCCTCACCATCGCCGGTCACAAGCTGATGCTCAACCGCCTCGAACCCAGCCTCGACAACTTCGCCGACGTAGCCGCCGCGTTCGATCGGGCTTGGAACAGCAACGACTTCGCCGAGGGAATCGACGCCTTCCGCAGCCGGCGCACCCCCGTCTTCCGCGGGGAGTGATCACCCCCACGACGGCCAGCGTCCGACGCTGGCCGTCAGGGCGCCTCTCCACGTCCATCTGACCCCGGCCCGCCTGACCCCGGCCCACCTGACCCTCGCCCACCGGAACTCGGCCCGGCACCGTGGCCAGCGGCCACCAGGGCGACGTCATCGCCGCCTTCCGGTGCTCGCACGGCGGCCAGGGAATCGAGGACCTGGTCGACGTGGGCCCGCCGGGAGTCGTCGGTGCCGTCACGCGAGTAGAGGGCGTCGTCGATCGCCGCACCGACCTCCACCAGGCGAGGATCGCCCAGGTGGAGCGCCAGGGATCGGGCGTACCGGCTGGCGGTCTCGGACCCGGCCCGGGGCCACTCGACCCGCTCGCCCAGAGCGACGAGGCGCGAGTCGGTGACCGCCACCCACCCGACCGGCCGCGCCGCCCGTCTGGCCCGCAACCACCTCACCGCCCGCACCACCCCGTAGGCCGCCGCGGCCAGGACCACGACGCCCAGGACGAGGACCACGAGGTGGCCGCGAATCCAGTCGGCCAACGTCGGCCCGGACCGGTCGGCGCCGGCCAGCGGGACCGAAGCGGTGGGATCGAACGCCACCCATCCGACGTCGGCGAACCAGACCTCGGTCCAGGCGTGGGCGTGCCGCGCCCGGACCACGTAGGTGCCGGTGAGCCGGTCGAGCTCGCCCGGCACGTACCCGGTGACCAACCGAGCGGGGATCCCGTTGGCGCGCGCCAGCACCACCAGGCTCGACGCCACCTGCTCGCACCAGCCCAGCCGGCTCTCGAACAGGAAGTGGTCGACCACGTCGACGCCCTCTGGCGAGAGCGGAGCGTCGAGGGAGTACTCGGTGCGCTCCCCCATCCACCGCTCCAGCGCCCGGATCCGGTCGTAGTCGTTGGCGGCGCCGGCGGTCACCTCCCGGGCCATGCTCACCACGCGGTCGGTGGCCACAGGCATGGCGGCGTAGCGCTGGGTGATGTGGTCGGGGACGACATCAGGTGCCGCTCTCAGCACCTCCTCGTCCAACGTCGCCCGCCGGCTCACCACCGTGTAGGACGAATCCCGACCCAGCGCCACATCGGCGGTCACGAGGGTGCCGTCGGCTCCCTGCGCGATCGCGTGGTGAGCCTCGATGCTCACCGGGCTGGCGGCAGCGAAGACGACGTCGCTGTACAGCGCATCCATCTGGAAGCGCTGGGTGAGCAGGTCGTCACCCGATGCACCGAGGTCGTCGGCCGCCGGGACGACCTCGGTGCCACCGTCGAGCGGGAACCGGCGAACGTCGCTCCGCGTCCAGTGCCGCCCGTCCCACCGGTCGTACACCTGACCTCGCCAGAACGTTCCACCATCTGCCCTCACGGTGAAGACGACGTCGTCGCTGAGCTCGGGGCGCGTGGTCATGTCGAGCGAGTCGCTGGCGCGGATCACCTGGCCACCTGCGCCATCGGCCTGCAGCCGTGGGCCCTGTCCGGACTGAGCAGCGCTGGTCACCATCGGGAGGAGGAGCGGAGCGACGAGGAGCACGAAGAGCACCAGGGCCACCACCGTGCCCCCGACGCGGCCGGCCACCACGCTCCTGTGGGCAGGGGCGGTCCACCCACGCATGGGAGTCGGGCTCGCCGTCTCGACGTGATCGGCGAGGACCACCACGACCACGGTGGCCACCACCCAGAGGAGGGTCGGCTGGCTGTCGACGATGGACGATTCGTCCATCACCCCGACCCGCATCTGGACGATCGCGCTCACCGCGACCACGGCGAAGGCGCAACCTCGAACCGGGAGGGAGCGTGCACCGAGCACGAGAGCTGCCGCGGCCAGCCCAACGAAGACGGAACCGAAACCGAGCCCGAGGCCCAGCCCCGAC
Source organism: Acidimicrobiales bacterium (assembly GCA_012513855.1). Lineage (GTDB taxonomy): Bacteria > Actinomycetota > Acidimicrobiia > Acidimicrobiales > Iamiaceae > Aquihabitans. The sequence continues at coordinate 13,695 of JAAZBK010000045.1, read as the reverse complement.
AGGACGACGTCGAAGGTCATGTAGGCGAGCACCGCGCACCCGGCGGCGATCCCTCCCAGGATCCACGGATCCAGGTGGAGCCGGTCGGGGTGCACCTTGCCCGTGTCGGGGCTCATGCGCCGATCTCCACTACGGGCCAACCGGGTGGCGGTCTGCCCGGCGGACCGGGCACGGCGCGGGCGAGCCGGCGGCCGGCATCCAACACGTTGGTGACGGGGCCCGTCACCGGTCCGCCGGCCTCGCAGGTGCACAGGACCAGTTCGCCGCCCGCGACGATGACGGCCCGAGCCGCCCCGAGCCCGTAGGCCGCGGCCCGTTCCGTGTCGGTTCCCGTGCCGGTCAGGTCGACCACGATCGCCTGCCCCACCGGGAGCGGAGGCTCGAGTTCGCGCACGATCAGGGTCCCGGTTCGGGCCGACGACGGCCAGTGCACGAGGTTCGCCGGATCACCGGGAACGTAGGGCCGTACCGATCGGACCAGGTCGCCCGCCATCGCCGGCCGGGTCACGGGATGTGCGCCTCCCGACACCGGGGCCGGGCTCGGCACCCACGAGACGGCCAAGGGGCGAGGAGCGATCTCCACCGCGTACGGCAGGAGCACGGTGTGGACCCGGCTGGCCGCCACGATCCCCAGCGGCGCAGTGACCCGCACCTCGACCCGAACCGCACCGAAGAGGCCTCGCCGATCGGCCAGGTGCGGCAGCTGGCCCGATGACGGCGCCGAGGCCTGGCGCCAATCCCCGGTGGGATCGAGGACCCTGGCCTGGAACCTCGTGACCCGTCCCGTGAACTCGACGTCGATGAGCACGTTGTCGCCGACGTTGGCGTCACGGGGTGACTTGGCGTCGACCCCGATCCGGCGCACGACGACCATCGGCACGACGGCCCCGATGACGAGGATGCCGACCATGGCCCCGGCCACCACGGCGACCACAGCGGCGTCGGCGGCGGGCGGGGGCCGCATCAACGTGACCACCAGGGCCAGGCCGACGACGGTGCCGAGCCCGGTGACGCGCAGGCCGCCGACCTTGTCGAAGGCCGGGCCCTTGCGACTCACCCCGGCCCCGGCCTCGGAACGGGCGTGGCCGCCACCAGGTCGGTGATGAGGCGGCGGGCCGCGCCGGTGTCGACCACCCCGCCCACCGCCACCCGGTGAGCGAACGAGGCTCCCGCAACCGCCTGGACGTCGTCGGGGGTGACGTGGGTTCGGCCGCTCACCACCGCGTGGGCCCGGGCCGCGTGCAGGAGGCTGACCGTGGCCCGGGGCGAAGCTCCCACCGTGAGCTCCGGGTGGTTCCTGGTGGCCTCGGCCAGGTCGAGGACGTACTCCACGATGGCCGGCGCCTCGTGGACGTGGGCGATCTGCTCGATGGCCGCCGCCACCTCGTCGGGATGGGCCACGGCGTGCAAGGTGGGGAACACGTCGGCTCCCCCGCGGCCAGTGAGGATCTCGCGCTCGGCCGAGCGGTCCGGGAGCCCCATCGAGACCACCAGCGCGAAGCGATCCAACTGGCTCTCCGGCAGGGGGAACGTGCCCGCCTGGCCGTAGGGGTTCTGGGTGCCGATGCAGAAGAAGGGCTCGGGCAGGAGGTGGGTGGCACCGTCGACGGTGACCTGGTGCTCCTCCATCGGCTCCAGCAGCGCCGCCTGGGTGCGCGGCGAAGCGCGGTTGATCTCGTCGACCAGCACGACGTTGGCGAACAGCGGCCCCGGGCGGAACGTCCACGATCCGTCGACCGGCGAGTAGACGGAGGTACCGGTGATGTCGGTGGGAAGCAGGTCGGGGGTGCACTGCACCCGCCGGAACCGTCCGCCCAGCGCCGTGGCGAGGCTCTTGGCGAGCAGCGTCTTGCCCGTGCCGGGCAGGTCCTCGACCAGCAGGTGCCCACCCGACAGCAGGGCCACCAGAGCCAGCCTGACCTCGGCGTCCTTGCCCCGCACCGCAGCGCTGACCGTCTCGCGCAGGCGCTGGGCCAGGTCGACGGCCTGCTCCGGGCCGGGCGTGGGCATCGGGGACGGCACGGCGGTCATGACCGAGAGCCTGCCATGCCCGGACCTCCCGACAGGCCAGGTGACATCGGTCTCTCACGGGGCATCCCCCACCAAGGGGTAACTACCGTCTCGACGATGAGCGACACGATGGTGAACGAGGCCGGCGCCGAGGCGTCGGCCGCCAACGAGCTCGAGGACGAGGCTGCGGCGCGAGCAACGGCGGAAGCCGTGGCCGATGCGGGCCACCGCGTCCCCACCCGGCGGATCTCATTCGACGAATCGCTGGCGGAGCTGCCGAAGCACTTCGTGGCCGAAGGCGACCTGATCATGAGCCACGTGATGGCTTCGCTGTCGTCGGTGTTCCCCGACGGCGAGGACTTCTTCGTCCGCTCGGTGCGCCACTACCGCGATCAGATCACCGATCCCGTGCTGAAGCGCGAGGTGTCCGGCTTCATCGGCCAGGAGGCCATCCACGGACGAGAGCACCGCGCCCTCAACGATCGCTTCGCAGCCCTCGGCTACCCCACCAAGAAGCTCGAACGCTTCACCAAGCGGGGCCTCGAGTTTCGCAGCCGCGTGGCGCCGCCCATCTCCAACCTGGCGGCCACCGCGGCGCTGGAGCACTTCACCGCCACGCTGGCAGAGCTCCTCCTGGACAAGGAGGAGTGCCGCGCCGTGTTGGGCGACTCCGCCGTCCTCGACGTGATGCTCTGGCACGCGCTGGAGGAGGCCGAGCACAAGGCCGTCGCCTTCGACGTGTTCCGAGCCGCCGGGGGCAGCGAGCGCCTCCGCATCTACACCATGCGCTTCACGCGCTACGGCTTCATCGTCGGCATGACCCTCCAGACCATCGCCACCATCGCGTTCGATCCGGCGGTCCGGGAGAAGGGCGTCCTCCGCAGGAGCCTCAAGCGTCTGAACCAGTCGCCGTTCGCCAACCGCGAGGTGTGGCAGATGCTGAAGGCCTACGAACGGCGGGGCTTCCACCCCAACGACCGCGACACGAGCGCCCTGGTGGCCGAGTGGCGCGAGAAGCTCTTCGGTGCCGAGGGATCGCTCAACGACCGGCTCGCCGGCTGAGCCGACTGACCCGCTGAACCGGCGGTCGACCGGCTGAACCGGACGACCAGCCGGCCCGCGCCTTCAGCCCCTGACCAGGAGGAGCTGGAGCTCCAGGTCGCCGTGGTCCTCGGCGCCGACCACGATCGGAGCCGACGGGACCTCGACGTCCCAGTCGGCGAAGGTGATCTGGACCGAGCCCACCACGAACACGGTGCCGTCGACGAGACGGGCCTCGATGGGCATCGCGATCTCGTTGGTGATCCCGTTGATGGTGAGGTCGCCGGTGGCCGTGGTGGTGACGGTCTCGCCGCCGGCCGCAGCGGCGCCCAGCTCGATGGGAGCGGTGAGGGTGAACGTGGCCGTGGGGTTGGTGCTCGTGTTGAGCGCCGACTGGACCCGATCGTCACGGCGGCTCTCGTTGGTGGTGATGGTGGTGAGGTCGACGTCGAACGACCCCTCGGTGACGGTGGTGCCCTCGATCGTCATGGATCCGGTGACGTCGCCGGTGCGGCCCACCGCCTCGGTGGCTCCGACGCCCACCAGCTCCTCCTGGATCCGGAACCCGACGAAGGAGCCGGTGGCGCTCTCGTAGTCGAACTCGCCGGTCTCGGTGTCGACCGACCAGGTGCCCTCGATGCCGCCCGTGGCTCCGTCGCCCTCGTCGCCGTCGTCACCCTCGTCGCCGGACGTGGTGGTCTCGTCGCCGGCGGTGTCGTCGGGCTCGTCACCCTCGCCATCTGCGGGGTCCGTCGGCCGGTTCTGCTCGATGGCGTCCTCGAGGTTGACGCGGTCGGGTGCGTCGTCGCGGAGGAACCAGAACAGGCCGGCGGCGACCACCGCGATCACCAGCACGATGCCGCCGATGATCAGCGGCTTCTTGGAGGATCCCGAGTTGGCGCGGGAGTTGTTGTCGGAGGAGTCGACGTTCGGTGAGCTCATGGCGCGATTCTGGCCGGTCTACCTGTGAGTTCGCTGGGAGAACGCTGAGGTTCCGGCGTCAGATCGCTCAGGCGAACCGCACGGCAGGGTCGGCTCAGCTCGCCGCGTCGGTCCGGGACGCCCCCAACGTCGTCTCGAGCACCTCGGCCCATTGGGAGACGATCCCCTCCCTGCGGGCGCTGTCGTCGGTGAGCAGGTTGGCCAGACCCAGACCCCGAGCCATGTCCAGGGTGGCCTGGACGATCTCCCGAACGCCCGGGCGGGATTCGTCGGCTCCCAGCAGTTCCACCGCCACCCGGTGGATCTGCCGGCCGATCCGGGCCTCCAGGGGCACCACCTGTTCCCGCAGGTCGGGCTCGGTGGCCGACGCCACCCACAGCACCAGCGCCGCCCGGAAGAGCGGCCCCGCGTAGGTGTCGATGATCATCTCGACGACCTGGTGGGTGGAGACCGCCGTCTGGTCGTCGGCGGTCATCTGCCGCCGGATCTCGTCGCTGCGCTCGTTGGCCACGTGCTCGACCGCCGCCACGAACAACGCCTCGCGGGTGGGGAAGTGGTGCTGGGCCGCACCGCGCGACACGCCCGCGCGCTCCGCCACCAGCGCGACGGTGGCCCGCGAGTACCCCACCTCGGCCAGGCATGCCACCGCCGCCTCCAACAGGCGCGACCGGGTGACCCGGCTGCGGTCCTGTTGCGGTTCTCGTGAGGTCACGTCGGTCATGCCGGGTTGTTCGTGTGGGGCGGGGTGGGACGGGTGCGGGGTCAGGTCGGGACGGCCCAGCGAGGCGGACGCTTCTCCATGAAGGCGGCGATGCCCTCCTGGGCCTCCTCCGACGCGAACAGCCGGGCCGACAGGAACGCCAGGTCTTCGGCATCGCGGTCGAAGGCCTCCAGGAGGTTTCCGGCCATGAGCGGCTTGGTCTCCGCCAGCCCCTGGGGCGAGCAGGCGCGGAACGCGTCGAGCAGCGGGGCGGTGGCGGCGCTCACGTCGTCGGCAGCCTCGGTCACCAGGCCGATGCGGGCGGCCTCGTCGGCGTCGAACCTCTCGCCGGTGAGGTAGTAGCGCGAGGCGGCCCGGTCGGTCAGCCGGGGCAGCACCGTGAGCGAGATGATCGCCGGCGCGACGCCCAGCCTCACCTCGGTGAAGGCGAAGCTCGACGCCCGGCTCACCATGGCGACGTCGCACGCGGCGAGCAGACCGAGACCACCGGCGCGGACGTTGCCGTCGACCACGGCCACCACCGGCTTGGGGAGCTCGACGATCTGGCGGAGCAGGCCCACCAGCCGCTCGGTGCCCTTCATGGGTCCGCCCTCACGGGCGCTCTCGGCCAGGTCGGCGCCGGCGCAGAAGGTGTTGGAGGTGTGGGTGATCACCACCGCCCGCACGGCGGGATCGGCCCCCGCCACCGACAGGTGCGCCATCAACTCCCCCACCAGTTGCTCCGACAGGGCGTTGCGGTTGGCCGGCGAATCCAACGTCAACGTGGCGATGCCGTCGACGATCTCCCCGTGCACCAGTTCGCTCTCGTCCTGGCTGTTCTGTCCCGACATGGGTTCATCCCCTCCGGCCGCTGGGGCCTCAGTAGCTCTTGGGCAGGCCGAGGCTGTGCTGGGCCACGAAGTTCAGGATCATCTCGCGGCTGACCGGCGCGATCCGCATCAGGCGCGACGCGGCGATCAGCGTGCCCAGCCCGTACTCGCTGGCCAGGCCGTTGCCGCCGTGGGTCTGCACCGCGGCGTCGACCGCCTTCACCGCCGCCTCCGCCGCGGCGTACTTGGCCATGTTGGCGGCCTCTCCGGCCTCGATGTCGAGGCCGCCGTCGTAGAGCGTGGCCGCCTTCTGCATCATGAGCTTGGCCATCTCCAACTCGATGTGGGTCTGGGCGAGGGGGTGGGAGACGCCCTGGTGGGTGCCGATCGGCTTGCCCCACACCTCGCGCTCCCTGGCGTAGCCGGCGCCCTTGTCGATGGCGTAGCGCCCCATGCCCACCGCGTACGCCGACGCCATGATCCGCTCGGGGTTCAACCCCGCGAAGAGCTGCGCGATGGCCGCGTCCTCCTGGCCCACCAGCGCATCGGCGGGCAGTCGGACGTCTTCCATGAAGAGCTGGTACTGGTTGTCGGGCGCCACCAGGTCCATCTCGATCTTGGTCTTCTCGAACCCGTGGCTGTCGGTGGGCACCACCAGAAGCACCGGCTTCAGCGTGCCGGTGCGGGCATCTTCGGTCCGGCAGATGATCAGCACGTTGTCGGCCACGTCGACACCCGAGATGAACACCTTCTGGCCGCTCAGCAGCCAATCGCTCCCATCTCGACGAGCGGTGGTGGTGATCCGGTGCGAGTTGGAGCCGGCGTCGGGCTCGGTGATCCCGAACGCCATGATCGACGACCCGTCGGCCAGGCCCGGGAGCCAGCGACCCTTCTGCTCGTCGGTGCCGAACCGGCTGATCACGGTGCCGCAGATGGCCGGCGACACCACCATCATCAACAGGCCGCACCCGGCCGCGCTCAGCTCCTCCTGCACGATGGCCAGCTCGTACATGCCCTGACCGCCACCGCCGTACTCCTCGGGGAGGTTCACCCCGAGGTAGCCGAGCCCGCCCACCTCGGCCCACAGCTCGGTGAGGCTCTCGTCGGCACGGGCCTTGGCGGTGCTGTACTCGTAGCCGTACTTGGCACCCAGCTGGGCGACGGCCCCTCGCAGGGCCTGTTGTTCGTCGGTCTCGATGAAGCTCACTTCTGGTCCTGTTCGTGTTCGTCTCGGAGTTGGTGCTGTTCTTGCTGTACTTGCTGGTCATCGGCGGTCACCACGGCGAGCACCTCGCCCACCTCCACCTGGCGCCCTTCGTGGGCCGGCAGATCCGCCACCACCCCGGCCATCGGCGCCCGGACCTCGTGCTGCATCTTCATGGCCTCCAGCCACAGCAGGACCTGGCCCTCCTCGACCCGGTCGCCCTGCGCAACGGCCACCCGGATCACCGAGCCCGGCATGGGCGCCAGGAGCGATCCGGGAGCGACGTGGTCGTCGGGGTCGGGGAAGCGGCTGACCGGCTCGAGGCCGAGGGACCCGTGCGGTCCGTCGACCACCACCAGCGCTGGGAGGCCGCCGGGGTCGGTGCTCGACCGGTAGCGGGCGACGGCGAATGTGCTCCTCACCCCGTCGACCACCAGCACCACCTCGTCCGGCCCGGCCGCGATCAGCTCGATCGACGCCTGGGCTTCGTTCCCGCCCGAGGCATCGGCCGCTTCCCCCTCGGAGGTTCCGTCCTCCGGCGCCACCCCGGCCAGCTGCTGGAGGCGGGCGTCGAACCCGTCGCCGACCACCAGGCCGTCGCGGGTGAGCGCGTAGGAGGCGGTCAGCTCCTCACCGTCGCCCACCACCCGGTACCGCTTGGTCTGGGTTTGGGACCACACGTTGCGCCAGCCGCTCGGCAGGCCGCCCAGGACCCGCGCCTCGCTGCGGTTGGCGGCCGCCTGCGCCAGCGCCGCCGCCAGCACCACCACCGGACGGTGATCGGGGTCGACCAGCGGATCGGCCAGGCCCTGCTGGCCTACCGAGCCGTGGAGGCCGTGGCGGTCGAAGAAGGCGGTGTCGGTCTCGCCGGCCAGGAACGCCGGGTGCTGGAGGATCCTCACCAGCAGATCACGGTTGGTGATCAGCCCGTGGATCCGGCTGCGCCTGAGGGCGGCGGCCAGGCGGCGGGCCGCGGCGTGACGATCGGGGGCGAAGGAGATCACCTTGGCCAGCATCGGGTCGTAGTGGATGCCGACGTCGGCTCCGTCGCCCACACCCGAATCGAGCCGGATCCCAGGGCTGGCGGCACCGCCCGGCATCACGGCGAACTCGACGTCGACGTCCGGCACCTCCAAGCGGTGCAACCGGCCGCTCTGGGGCTGCCACCCAGAGGCGGGATCTTCGGCGTAGAGCCGGACCTCGATGCTGTGGCCGGAGCTCGCCGGGGGCTCGGGGTGGGGCAGCGTCGCCCCCGATGCCACCTGGATCTGGAGCGCCACCAGGTCGAGCCCAGTGGTGCACTCGGTGACGGGGTGCTCGACCTGGAGCCGGGTGTTCATCTCGAGGAAGAAGAACCGTCCGTCGTCATCGGCGAGGAACTCGACCGTTCCCGCTCCGACGTAGTCGACGGCCCGGGCCGCGGCCACCGCCGCCGCGAACAGCTCTCGGCGCATCCCAGGGATCCGCTCCACCAGCGGCGACGGGGCCTCCTCCACGATCTTCTGGTGGCGGCGCTGGATCGAGCACTCGCGCTCGCCCACCGCCCACACCGTGCCGTGGCGATCGGCCAGAACCTGGACCTCGATGTGACGGCCGGTGGCCAGGTAGGGCTCGCAGAACACCGTGGGATCGCCGAAGGCAGACCCGGCCTCCACCGCCGCCAGCTCCACCTCGCGCTGGAGGTCGGCCAGTTCTCGCACCACCCTCATCCCTCGACCGCCACCGCCGGCCGACGCCTTGACCAGCACGGGCAGGTCGCCGGCGGTGATCGCGGCAGGGTCCAACTCGGTCAGCACCGGCACCCCGGCTTCGGCCATGAGCCGCTTCGACTCGATCTTGGAGCCCATCGACTCGATGGCGGCCACCGGCGGACCGATCCACACCAGGCCCGCCGCTTCGACCTCGGCCGCGAAGGCGGCGTTCTCCGACAGGAAGCCGTAGCCGGGGTGGATCGCGTCGGCTCCTGCCCGCCGAGCAGCCTCGATCACCAGGCCGGCTCGGAGGTAGGTGTCGGCGGGCGCGTTGCCCGGGAGCCGGACAGCAGCGTCGGCCTCGCTCATGTGCAGCGAACCGGCGTCGGCATCGGAGTGCACCGCCACCGTGCTGATCCCCAGGTCACGACAGGTGCGGAACACCCGGCGGGCGATCTCGCCCCGGTTGGCCACCAGGACCGAGGTGATCGGGGTGATGGACGTCTTCTCGTCTGAGGTGCTCATGTCTGAGGTGCTCACGGCCGCCCCCCTACATCCGGAAGACGCCGAAGCCGTCGGCGCCCTCCACCGGTCCGCTGTGGATCGCCGACAGCGCCATGCCCAGCACGGTGCGGGTGTCGCGAGGGTCGATGATCCCGTCATCGAGCATCCGACCCGACAGGAACATCGCCAGCGACTCGGCCTCTATCTGGTCCTCGATCATCTGGCGCATCACGGCGTCGGCCTCCTCGTCGTACACCTGCCCACGTGACTCGGCGGCCTGGCGCCCGACGATCGACACCACGCCGGCCAGCTGCGCCGGTCCCATCACCGCCGACTTGGCGTTGGGCCAGGTGAACAGGAACCGGGGCTCGTACGCCCGGCCGCACATTCCGTAGTTGCCGGCACCGTACGACGCTCCCATCACCACGGTGATGTGGGGCACCTTCGAGTTCGAGACGGCGTTCACCATCATCGCCCCGTGCTTGATCATCCCGGCCCGCTCGTACTCCTCGCCCACCATGTAGCCGGTGGTGTTCTGGAGGAAGAGGAGCGGGACGTCGACCTGGTTGGCGAGCTGGATGAACTGAGCCGCCTTCTGGGACTCCTCGCTGAACAGCACGCCCCGGGCGTTGGCCAGGATGCCGATCGGGTAGCCGTGGATGCGCGCCCAGCCGGTGACGAGCGACGAGCCGTACAGCGGCTTGAACTCGTCGAAGTCAGAGCCGTCGACCACCCGCGCGATCACCTCGCGGGGATCGAACGGCACCTTGAGATCGCTGGGCACGATGCCGAGAAGCTCGTCGGGATCGTGGATCGGCGGCGGCGCTTCGGCGGCCGGGGCCGGGCCCTGCTTGCGCCAGTTGAGCCGGGACACGATGCGCCGACCCAGGCGGATGGCGTCAGGTTCGTCGACCGCGAAGTGGTCGGCCAGACCCGACACCCGGGCGTGCATCTCGGCCCCGCCCAGCGACTCGTCGTCGGACTCCTCCCCGGTGGCCATCTTCACCAGCGGCGGTCCGGCCAGGAAGACCTTCGAGCGCTCCTTGATCATGACGACGTAGTCCGACATGCCCGGCACGTAGGCCCCGCCGGCGGTGGAGTTGCCGAACACGAGCGAGATCACCGGGATGCCCGCGGCCGACAGGCGGGTGAGGTCCCGGAACATGGCCCCACCGGGGATGAAGATCTCCTTCTGGGTGGGCAGGTCAGCACCGCCCGACTCGGTGATGTTGATCATGGGCAGCCGGTTCTGGCGGGCGATCTCGTTGGCCCGCAGAACCTTGCGTAGGGACCACGGGTTGGTGGCGCCGCCCTTGATGGTGGGATCGCTGCCCCCGATCAGGCACTCGACGCCCTCCACCACGCCGATGCCGGTGACGGCGCTGGCACCCACCGGGAACTCGCTCCCCCACCCGGCCAGCGCCGACAGCTCCAGGAACGGCGAATCCTCGTCGATCAGCATCTCGATCCGCTCACGGATCAGCATCTTCCCCCGCTGCCGGTGGCGGTCGACGTACTTGGGTCCACCGCCGCCAACCGCCTTGCGGTGCTCGGCCTCGACCGCGGCCAGCTTCTCCAGCAGCGCTTCCCGGTTGGATCGGTGGTCGTCGGAAGCGGTGTCGACGCTCGATCGCAGAACGGTCATGGATGAACCTCCTGGTCCAGTCCGGGTGGCAGGAGAACGGTCGGGATGTCGACGTGGCGTGATCGCAGCCACTCGCCGAGGGCCTTGGCCTGCGGGTCGAAGCGGGAGTTCGACGAGACCCCCTGGCCGAGGATGCCCTCGACCACGAAGTTGACCGCCCGCAGGTTGGGCAGCACGTGACGGGTGATCTCCAGCCCGGTCGACTCGGGCAGCAGCTCGCGGAGTCGGTCGACGGTGAGGGTGTGGACAAACCACGCGAACCCGTCGTCAGCGGAGGTGGTCCGGTCGACTGCGGCGGCGGGGCGGTCCGTCACCCAGACGCCGATGTTGGCCGAGCCGCCCTTGTCGCCGCTGCGGGCCAGGACCACGGTCCCCAGCGGCAGCCGGCTGGTGGCCGACGACGAGACCCGCTCGGGCACCGCGGGAAGGTCGGGCTCGGGCACCGGCTCCAGTGCTGCCGTGGTCCCGTCGGCCGCGGCACCGTCGATGGCGTTCCCATCGGTGGCTGGCTCATCGGCGGCTGGCCCGGCGGTGGGCGCACCCTGGGGTAGGACGTCGACTCGGGTGCCGTCGGCCAGCACCGCCACGTGCGGCACCTCGGCCGCATCGACGAAGGCAGGGATGAACACGCCGTAGGGCGAGCCGTTCGAGGGCGGAGCGGTCACGTGGAAGCCGGGGTAGCTGGCCAGCGCCAGCTCGATGGCGGCGTTGGAGAAGCTGCGGCCCACAGCGTCGGCGTCGGTGCTGCGCACCACGCAGTGCAGCAGCGCGCTGGCCTCCTGCTCCGACCCGGCGTCGACGTGATCGGTCCGAGCCAGCGTCCACCGAACCTCGACGTTGGGGGCACCCGAAGTCGCCACACGACCACTCGCGCCCCCAACCCCCACATCACCCGTCCCCCCACCGACGTCGGGGGCACCTGATGTCGCCACACGACCACTCGTGCCCCCGACCTCGGGGTCGGCGGCGGGGATGGAGGCCGTGTCGGTGGACGCGCTGGCGGTGGGGCCGAAGCCGGCGGCGGACATCTGGTGCTGGACCAGGTCGGCCTTGGCCTCGATGTCGAGCCCGGTGAGCACGAACACCACCTCGTTTCGGTACCCGCCCATGGCATTGACGCCGACCTTGAGCGTGGGCGGGGGCGGCTCGCCCACTGCCCCGGAGATGCGAACCCGGTCGGGCCCCTCCTGCTCGAGGGTCAACGTGTCGAAGCGGGTGGTGACGTCGGGGCCGGCGTAGCGGGCACCACCGATCTCGTAGAGGAGCTGGGCGGTGACCGTGTCGACGGTGACCGCCCCTCCGGTGGCGGGATGCTTGGTGATGACGCTCGACCCGTCGGCGAACACCTCGGCGATGGGGAAGCCCGGCCGGGTCATGTCGACGCCGCCGGCGATCAGGTCGGTGAAGCCGGCGAAGTTGCCACCGGTGGCCTGGGTGCCGCACTCGATGACGTGGCCGGCCGCCACCGCCCCGGCCAGCGCGTCGAGGTCGGTGCGGCCCCAGCCGAAGTGGTGGGCCGCGGGACCGACGATGACCGAAGCGTCCGTGACCCGACCGGTCACGACCACGTCGGCTCCTGAACCGAGCGCCTCCACGATCCCCCACGCACCCAGATAGGCGTTGGCGGCCAGCGGCGCCGCGCCCCCCGGTCCTTCGAGCCCCAACTCGGCGGCCCTGGGCAGGAGGTCGTCGCCCTCGACGTGGGCCACCGTTGCCGCCACGCCGAGCCGATCTGCCGTCTCCCGCAGACGAGCCGCCAGACCGGCCGGGTTGAGACCGCCGGCGTTGACGACGATGCGCACCCCGGCGTCGACCGCCAGACCGAGGCAGTCGTCCATCTGGCGCAGGAACGACCGGGCGTAACCCCGGTCGGGGTCCTTCAGCCGGTCCATGGCCAAGATGAGCATGGTGAGCTCGGCCAGGTAGTCGCCGGTGAGGTAGTGCAGGTCGCCGCCGGTGAGCATCTCCCGCACGGCGGATTCGCGGTCGCCGTAGAACCCCGAGGCGTTCCCGATCCGGACCGGTGCGCTCATGACCTCACCACCTCCACGACCACCCCATTGACGACCACGTCACCATGGCCACGTCTGGCGGCTCGCCTGGGGTCGGCGGGCCACGAAGAGCACGGTGCCACAGGTCAAAGAAACAAGCAAGCGCGCTTGCTTTGTTCCGCCAACCGTCACACGACCCTGCCGACCCGGCGGCGCGCTGGTCGACCCGGCGACCCTTTCGATCGCATGGGCAAACGCCCGGTCCCGCACCTCTCGAATGCCCACACGTCGGGCACCCTCACGATCGCCTGGGCAGGGAGCGGGCTTGGTGCCCTTGTTCTGCCCAGACGATCGTCCGGAGGATCCAGGCCTGGAACCGATTCAGCCGCTACCGCGAAGCTTCGCCGGCCCGTACCGACTCGATGATCGGGCCGAGGAAGTCAGCGTCGGACCACTCGTCGGGCGGGGCGGTGCCCTGGCCGGGGACCAGGTTCTGCGGCGGGTAGAGGCCGAACAGGTTGGGGTCGGCCACCGGGGCGCCGGGGTTCTTGCCGTAGCTGCCGTTGCGGACCACGACCATGTCGAGCTCGGGGATCACGTAGGTGAACTGGCCGTCGTGGCCGCGGGCCGAGAAGACGTCGGGCCAGTTGGCAGCCTCGGGGTCGGAGTCGGGGAGACGGCTGAGCCACCACTGGTAGCCGTAGCCACCGTTGGCGGGCGACGGCGCCCAGGAGTCCTCCACCCACGACTCGGGGATGATCTGCTCGCCGCCCCACTCGCCACCCTGGAGGTAGAGCTGACCGAACCGGGCGTAGCCGCGGCTGGTGGTGTCGAAGCAGCAGTAGCCGAGGGTGTGGCCTGCGGCGTCGCTCCACCACTCGACCTTCTCCATGGCGATCGGGTCGAGCAGCTTCTGGCTGATGTACTCGCTGGCGGGCATGCCCGTGGCCTTCTGGATGACCCCGGAGAGGATCATGGTGTCGCCGCTCGAGTAGTTGAACGCGGTGCCGGGCTCGTTGGCCAGGGGCCGGGCGGCGGCGTAGGCGAGCTGATCGAGCTGGAAGACCACCATCTGGATGATGTCGGACGTCTCGAAGGTGGTGGGCGAGTAGCTCTCGTTGAACTCCAGTCCGGACG
>JAAZBK010000320.1 GCA_012513855.1 Acidimicrobiales bacterium | reverse complement strand
GTGTCGTGGCTCTGGGTCGGCCTCATGCCGAGGGTGTCCCACGTGGGCACCACCGTCACGCCGGGAGCGTGACGATCGACGAAGGCGTGGACGACGTGCGGTCCACCCGGAGCGTCGGCGAGGAACGCGTGGGCACCGAGCCACCGCCACTCGGGGCCGTTCGAACCGAACTGCTTGCGACCGGTGAGCCGGTACCCACCATCGACCCGCTCTGCCACGCAGGTCGACAGGAGGACGGGGATGTCGTTGCCGGTCTCGGCATGACCCGCGGCGATGATCTCGCCGGCCACGGCGGCCTGGTGGATCCAGCGGAGGGAGGAGTCGCCGGCCTTCTCGAACTCGAGGGCGATCCCCACCCAGTAGGTGTGCATGGTCAGGGCCAGGGCGGTGGCGGGGGCGTAGCGGGCGAGTCGGCGCTGGCTGGCCGCCGCCTCGGCCAGGTCGAGGCCCCACCCGCCCAACTGGGCGGGCACGACGGCGGCCGGGTAGCCGATGGTCCTCAGGTCGGCCAGGTCCTCGTGGAAGTACGAGTTGGTCCGGTCCAGCTCGGGAGCCCGAGCGCGGAACGACTCCAACCTCTCGACGTCTATCTCGGTGGAGCGGGCACGGGTGTAGGGGGTGTCTGGGGTGATGGTGATGCTCATGCCCCGACCCTGAAGGTCGCCGGTCCCACCACGGTCTCCTCCGCTCCCACGCCGCGACAGCCGCCGTGAGCGCCGTGACAGCGGGAGACCGGATGATCGACCCATGGACACCATGGCGACCCACGGCACCCCCCACTCCGCGACCGCAACATCGACGATGACGGAGCCCGGCGCCGTCGCGTCCCTGGGCACCATCCTGTCGGTGTGGGCCCACCCCGACGACGAGACCTACCTGGCCGGCGGGCTCATGGCGGCGGCGCGGGCCAACGGGCAGCGGGTGAGCTGCGCATCGGCCACGGCCGGTGAGCGAGGAACCTCCGAGCCCGACGTCTGGCCACCGCACCGCCTGGGCATGGTGCGACGGTGGGAGGCCTCCGCTGCGATGGCGATCCTCGGCGTCACCGAACACGCGGTGGCAGCGCTGCCCGACGGCAGCCTGGCGGCGCACGATGCGGCGGGCGTCGAATGGGTCCGCGGCCTGGTGACGGAGGTGCGCCCGGACACCATCGTCACCTTCGGACCCGACGGCCAGACGTTCCACCCCGATCACGTGGCCGTGCACCGCTGGGTGACCCAGGTGTGGGATGAGGGTGGACGCCGGCCGCGCCTCCTGTGCGCCGCCACCACCTGCGAGCACATCGAGAGGTACGGAGACCTGTACGAGGAGTGGGGGGTCTTCATGACCGAGGAGAGGCCGTCGGGGGTTCCCAGCTCACACCTGGCGGTCGACCTCCGCCTCCACGGACCGCTGCTCGACCAGAAGCTCGCTGCCCTGCGCGCCATGGCCACCCAGACCGCGCCGGCACAGTCGCTCCTCGGTCCCGACCTCTACTCGGCCATGTCGTCGATCGAGACGTTCGTGGACGCTGCGCCGGCCACCCTCACAGGAACGTCAGCCACAAGGTCAGGACCAGGCCGCTCGCGGTGATCCCGACCGCGGCGAGGGTGACCGCCTTGATCAGCCGGTGGTGGTCGACGTCGTGGCCCGAGCGCAGGGTGGTGTGCAGGTCGTCGTAGTGGATGCCGGCCCACATCAGGAGCGCACCGCCGGCGCCGGCCAGCAGGAAGGCCGTGAGGGCCAGCGGCCACACGCCGTCCTCGGCGGCGTAGCGGGCGAGGACGGTGGCAGCGAACATCAGGCTCATCGCCGTCCTCTCCCACGAGAGGCTGGTCCGCTCCTGCTGAAGACCGAGATCGAACGCCGACGGCGGACCCGGCGGACGCCTGACCATCCTCCGCACCGTCACCCTGGCCGGTCGATCCGGGAGCCGCCGAGATCCGGCCTCCCTCGTCACCGGATCCGCCCGCTGACCAACCCGGTCAGGCGGTGACGGATCAGGAGGCACCGTCGAGCACGAGGAGGAGCGCCGCGCCCACGCCGACCAGCGCGGTGGCCGCCGCGAGCAGGGCCGGCAGCCGGGACGGCGGCAACGTCTCACCCAACCGCATCGAGGTCTCCAACATCACCCACCGCCGGTAGCTCGCTGCCGCTACCACGAGGCTCAGAGCCAGCAGCCCGATGCCCAAGACCTCCCGTCCTCCGAACTCGGGCAGCAGGTGGACCACGCCGAGGCCACCCGCGGCGATGGCCAGCGAGGTGCGGATCCAGGCCAGGAACGTGCGCTCGTTGGCCAGGGTGAAGCGGTAGTCGGGCTGGGTCCCGATGGCGCTCGGATCCGGCGGGATCATGCGTCGGAACAGGTTGGAGGCGGCCACGCACCGATCGTAGGGCCGGCCGAGCGGGAAGGGACCGGGCGCCACGGCGTTGGATAGTTGAAGATGTGACTATATGCTGATCCTCCGACCCCTCGCAGCGGAGCCACCATGTCGAACGACTCGTCCACCCAGCCGAACCGGCTCCCCACCTACTTCGTGTCGCACGGCGGCGGGCCCTGGCCCTGGATCAAGGACCAGATGCC
>JAAZBK010000319.1 GCA_012513855.1 Acidimicrobiales bacterium | reverse complement strand
GAGCTCGACTTCGTGAAGGCGGAGGGCAGCCTCGTCTACGACCTCGACGGCAACGGCAACCTCCGCATCACCGATGCCGGGTCGCTCGACGTGCTGTCCAGCCTCGACGTGACCCCCGGCGGTGACGACGAGGGCGAAGGAGAGGGGCGGCCCGGGCCGAGCAGCCAGGTGAGCCAGATCTTGGTGGCGGAGGGCCAGGTGGTGATCTTCGGCCACGAGGTCGAGGTGTCCGAGCCGGTCGAGGGCGATCCGTCGGCCACCCGGTCGTCCACGTCGTACATGACCGTCACCTTCGTCGACGCCGGCGACCCCGCCGCTCCCACCATCACCGACCGGGTCCGCCTGGAGGGGTCGCTCGTGTCGGCCCGCCTGGTCGGTGGCGAGGTGCGGATGGTGACCACCTCCAACATGGCCGACCTCGGGTTCGTGATGCCCACCACCCCCAACTCGGTGCCCAAGGCGCTGGAGATGAACCGTCGGTCGGTGGCGTCTTCGACCGCGCCGGACTGGATCCCCGACTTCCAGCGGGGCGGCGAAGACCCGACCCCGCTGGTGCCGTGCGAGCGGGTCCACGTGCCCGACACGTTCTCGGGCGTTGCCATGACCTCGATGGTGACGTTCCCATTCGCCAGCGGGCGCTTCGAGCCGTCCGGCACCTCGATCCTGGCCCCGGCCGACACGCTCTACGCCGGGCTGGAGAAGGTGGCGATCAGCTCGGTGGTGTGGGTCGACCCGATCGACCGCGAGCGCCTGGAGTTCGACGACTGGCAGACCGCCATCCACGAGTTCGCCTTCGCCGACGACGCGGCGCCCACCTACGCGGGGTCTGGCATCGTCGACGGCTCGACCATCGGCCAGTTCGCCTTCGGCGAGATCGGCGACTCCCTGGCCGTGGTCACCACCGAGGGCACGCCGTGGCAGCAGCACCTCGAGCAGGGCGTCGACCTCACCGTGCTCACACCCGACGACGACGGCGGCCTGGCCGAGACGGCAAAGATCGACGATCTGTCGAACGGCAAGGGCGAGGTGACGGCGGTGCGCTTCGTCGAGGGACGCATCCTGATCTCGACCGGGCTGTTCGGCCGTGAGCTGTACGTGATCGACGTGACCGATCCCGCCGCCCCCCGTCGGGCCGGCAGTACGTCGGTCCCGGGCACCGTCGGCTACTTCCACCCGCTGCCCGACAACCAGGCGCTGGTGATCGGCTCCCGCAGCGACGAGGTGGGTGAGGGCACCGAACGGCGGTCGCGCACCTGGGTCCAGGTCCACCTGCTCGATGTGGGCGACCCCGACGCGCCGGCCGTGCTCAGCACCTGGGAGCGTCCGTGGGTGGCCGACAACGTGGCCGGCGACCACCACTCGTTCACGTACTGGCCCGACCGCAAGCTGGCCATGTGGGGGATGTACAACACCCAGTGGAACGGCAACTACCTGACCCAGCAGAACTACGCCGCCGTGGTCAGCACCGACGGAGCTGTCAGCGAGGTGGCGGTGCCGGTGGCCAGCAAGCCGAACGAGGTGGCCTCGCCGTGCCCGACCGTGGAGGTGACCGACCCGGAGGCCCGCCAGATGATCGGCTCGACCGGGGTGGTGCTGCGGTGCGACGACGCCGGCCGAGAGGAGGTCGAGTGGCCCCGCTACGAGTGCTACCGGATCGACAGCGGCATGATCGCCCGCTTCGCCCCGGGCCAGGAGGACGAGGCCTCGTTCTTCATGTGCTCGCCGCGGCCGTGGCCCACCGTGAGCCGGGTGCTGGTGGTGGCAGGCACCCCGATGCTCCTCACCGACCAGACCCTGGAGGCGCTCGACCCCCAGACCTTCACCTCCACCAAGATCGCCTACCACCCCTCGTCCGGCTACTACGGCTGGTGAGCGGACCGCCTGGGCGGGGATCAGCCGGCCGATGTTCGGGAGCGGCTCAGCAGGAAGACGAAGTAGGGGGTGCCGAGCATGGCCACCACCAGGCCGGCGGGTAGCTGGGCAGGGGCGATGACGATGCGGCCGATGGTGTCGGCCACGCCGAGCAGGACGGCGCCGAGCAGCACGGCGACCGGTACGACCCGGGAGTGGCGCCCGCCCACCAGGGCCCGGGCGGCGTGGGGGGCGACCAGCCCGACGAAGCCCACCACGCCCACGGCCACCACGCTGGTGGCAGCCAGCACCGCTCCCACCGCCAGCACGATCAGGCGCACCCGCTCCAGCCGGATCCCGGCCAGGCGGGGGGCGTCGTCGTCGAGAGCCAGGAGGTCGAGGTCTCGGCGCACCGCGGCCACCAGCGGGATCGACAAGAGCAGGACCACGGCCACCGGGACCAGGTCGTCCCAGTTGCGGCCGTAGGTGGTGCCCGACAGCCAGGTGTAGATGCGGGGCGTGTCCCACGGGTTGGAGCGGACGAGGAAGTAGGTCGACAGGGCGGTGGCCCCGTACCAGGTGCCGATGCCGATCAGCACGAGGCGGTCGGTCTGGAGCCCGCCCTTCCACGCCAGGGCGTAGACCACGGCGAAGGCGACCAGCGACCCGACCACGGCCATGGCCACGAGGCCGTTGACCCCCACGTTGAACTGGGTGATGCCGATGACGGCCGCCAGGCCGGCGCCTCCGGTGATGCCGAGAAGGCCGGGCTCGGCCAGGGGGTTGCGGCACGAGGCCTGGACGAGGCTGCCCGACAGCGCGAGCGCGGCACCGGCCAGCAGGGCTGCGAACACGCGGGGAGCGCGCTCGTTGAGCGAGAGCGTGATTGCTCGCGACGCGTTGCCGTCGAGCCACAGGGCGATGTCGCCGGTCTGCAACCAGTTGTGACCGGCGAGCAGCCCCACTACGGCGATGGCGACGACGGCCGATACCGAGATGCCGACCACGATCCAGAACCGGAGCCGGCTGCGGGTGGCCACCGCTGCGCCGGGCGGGCGGCGGGTGGGGCCCGCGTCGCGGCTGCGGCGGGCGAGGGCGATGATGGCGATGCAACCGAAGAGGGTGGTGGTGACGCCGGTGGGGACCTTGATGGCCTCGTCGGCCCCGATGAGCCCGCGCATCAACACGTCGGTGAGCACCACCACGAGGGATCCGACCAGGCCGGCCGCGGGGATGAGCAGCGCGTGTCGGAGCAGGGCGGGGGCCACGGCGTGCGCGGCCAGCCGGGCCAGCACCGGGGCCAGCAGGCCGGCGAACCCGATCGGTCCGGCCAGGG
Source organism: Acidimicrobiales bacterium (assembly GCA_012513855.1). Lineage (GTDB taxonomy): Bacteria > Actinomycetota > Acidimicrobiia > Acidimicrobiales > Iamiaceae > Aquihabitans. Next base: position 3,307 of record JAAZBK010000319.1, on the reverse strand, counting down.
TCACCGCGGAGGCGGTGAGCATCACGGCCAGAAGCGTGCCGATGGTGCGGGTGGAGCGCACGGGCACGCCCATGACGCTGGCGGTGTCGTCGCCCAGGCCCAGAAGGTCGAGGCGACGGGAGTTCAGCAGCCCGATGACGGTGGCCAGCACCACGACCGGGGCGGCGCGGCGGAAGGCGTCGCTGTTGAGCTGGTTGAGCGAGCCGCTACCCCAGGCGAAGAGCCCGGTGGTGTTCTCCTCGAACAGGATGAGAAGGGCCGAGCTGGCGGACTGGAGCGCCATGGCCACCGCGGATCCGGCGAGGACCAGTCGGGTGGTGGATGCGCCGGCGCCGCCGGCCATGGCCAACACGAGTGCGGCGGCGGCCAGGCCGCCGATGAACGCGATCGAACCCGACGCCCAGTAGGGGACCGTGAGACCGAACGCGGCCACCAGGGCGACGGCGAAGTAGGCGCCGGCGGTGACCCCGAGCGTCTCGGGGGAGGCGATGGCGTTGCGCGACAGCGACTGGAAGAGCGCACCGGCCACGCCGAGGGCGAAGCCGACGGTGATCGCTGCGGCCAGGCGGGGGATGCGCGACCCGAACAGGACGTTGCGGGTGGTGCTGTTGATGTCGGTGTCGTTGCCCAGCACCAGGTCGAGCAGGTCTCGCAGCCCGACGCTCGACGTGCCCTGGGTGATGTGCCATCCGGCCGAGAGGAGCAGGACGGCGGCGAGGAGCACCAGGACGGCGACCGCCACCGACGTGGAGCTGCCCGGGCGCGCACGCGCGAGACCACGGGGGCCCGCCGGCTCGGGTCGGTCGGTCGTGGGGGACGACTCGACCGACCCGGTGGGTCCGGCTGATCCGGTCACCGCTGGCGACCCGATCTCGCGCGTGCGGGGCACGTTCGTCGCTGCTCTTGCGGCCGGCGGCTCAGCCGGAGAGGGCGTCGAGGTAGGCGGCGATGACCTGCTGGCTGGACCGGGGTCCGCCGAAGGTCCAGATGCCGGCCGGGAAGCTGCGGACCCGGCCCTCGGCCACCGCGGGGTGCGCGTTCCAGATCGGGTTGTCCGTCAGGGCCGTGATGACGTCCTCGGCCTCTGGGTCGGGGCCGTCGTAGCCGGTGTGGAAGATCCACTGGGCGTCGAGGTCGGCCAGGCCCTCGATGTCGGTCTGGCCCAGGCCGTAGGCCTCGTCGACCTCACCGGTCCACACGTTGGCCAGGCCGAGCTCTTCGCCGATCTCGCCGACCAGCGAACCCTGGCCGAACGGGCGCAGGCTCACGTTGTTGTCCTGGATCCAGCCGTCCATGTACAAGAAGCTCTCGCCGGCGATGTCGGCGTCCTCGAGCTCGGCCTTGGCGTCGGCGAGGCTGGCGTCGAACTCGGCGATCACGGCCTCGGCCCGCTCGGTGCGGCCCACGGCTTCAGCGATCAGGGTGAAGGTGTCCTTCATGTGCTGGACCGGGTCGGCGGTGTCGGCGCCGACGGTGACCAGGAACGGGATGCCGGTGGCCTCCAGGGTTCCCACCACCGGGTCGTCGGGTCCGGACACCTCGACGATGATGAGGTCGGGGTCGGCCGCCACCAGCACGTCGATGTTGGGCTCGCCGCGGGTGCCCACGTCCTCGACGCCCTCGGGCAGGTCGACCGAGGTGACCCAGGTGCCGTAGCCCTCGACGTCGGCCACCGCCACCGGCTCGATGCAGAGCGTGAGGAGGTCCTCGATCTGCTGCCACTCGAGCGCCACCACGCGCTCGGCCGGAGCATCTAGCTCGACCGTCCGGTCGAAGTCGTCGGTGAGGGTGACCGCCTCGTTGGACGTGGTCACCTCGTCGGTGCAGCCCTCGTCGGTGGCGGCGACCGATCCGGTGGCGCCTTCGCCATCGGATCCTTGCTCGGTGCCCTCGGCGGTGGATTCGGTGTTCGCGTCACCGTTCGTGCTGGCATCGGATGCTGAGTCGTCGGTGGTGCCGCAGGCCGCCAGGAGCATGGCGAAGACGGTTGCCACCAGTGCCGCAGGGACGCGGGATCGCTTGGACAGGGGACGGGTGAGGGGTGTCATCGGTTCCTCGTTGGGTTGGGGATCAGCGTCGGCGCCGTTGCAGGTAGCCGTTGCTGCGCGGTTCCACTCGCACGACGCCGGTCTCGGGGTCGACGGTGGTGTGGATCGGGAGTCCGTAGACCTCCGAGAGCGATGCGTTGGTCAGGACGTCGGCGGGGCAGCCGCACGAGTGCACCGCCCCGTGGTGGAGCAGCACCACGTCGTCGGCGACCATGGCCGCGTGGTTGAGGTCGTGCAGCACGATGCCGATGGCGGTGGCGTGCTCGTCGGCCAGTTCCCTCACCAGGTCGAGGATCTCCACCTGGTAGCGCAGGTCGAGGTGGTTGGTCGGTTCGTCGAGGAGCAGCACGCCGGTGTCCTGGGCCAGGCAGGTGGCCAGCCAGACGCGCTGGAGCTCACCGCCGGAGAGCTGGTCGACGCCCCGGTCCTGCATGTCGGTCAGGCCGGTGAGACCGATGGCGCGGTCGATGGCGGCGCGGTCAGCGTCGGTCAGCGAGGCGAAGCGCTTGCGGTGCGGATGGCGACCGAACGCCACCACGTCGCGAACCTCGAGCCCCGCCGGGTGGGGGCGCGACTGCGACAGCAGCGTGACCCGCCGGGCGAAGTCGCGCGCCGAGAGGGGACCGGCCTCGACCTGCTCGCCGTCGCGGTCCAGCGTGACCCGGCCGGACTGGACCCGGTGCAGGCGGGCCAGGGAGCGCAGGACGGTGGACTTGCCGCTGCCGTTGGGGCCGATGAGCGCCGAGACCTGACCGGCGCGCAGGCTCAACGACACCCCGTGGACCACCGTGGTGGCCTGGTAGGCCAGGACCAGGTGCTCTCCCGCGAGCCCGGCTTCCGTCATGGAAGGCGAACCTAACAGGAACTAGTCAGTGCCGTTCAAGTCGGCGCAGGAGCGCCGTTGCGGGAAGCCCTCGGTCAGCCCGCCGAGGGCTTGACGTCGAGCACGACCTCGAACTCCAGCAGGTTGGCGCCGCTGGCAACCGGCTTGCCGTGCTCGCCTGCGTGGGCGGCGCGAGCGTCGCCGTCGCGCCAGGCCTCGTAGCTCGCTTCGTCTTCCCACTGGGTGAAGACGAAGTAGCGGTCGTCGCCGGCCACCGGGCGCAGGAGCTGGAAGCCGAGGAAGCCCGGTGACCCGTCGACCGTGCCGGCCCGGGCCGCGAACCGGCGCTCCAGTTCCTCTCGGGCCTGCGGGGGAACAGCGATTGCGTTGATCTTCACGACAGCCATGCCGCTGACCATACGCCCGAGCGCCGACG
>JAAZBK010000318.1 GCA_012513855.1 Acidimicrobiales bacterium | reverse complement strand
TGCGCAACCGGATAGTGAAGGCCGCCACCTTCGAGGGCGTCATGCCCCGCGGCGCGGTCACCGATCAGCTGATCGAGTTCCACCGCCGCGTGGCCGCGGGCGGTGCGGGGCTCACCACCGTCGCCTACTGCGCGGTGAACCCGGGGGGCCGGGTGCACCGCAACACCATGGTGATGACCCCCGAGATCGTGGGCGACCTCCGGCGCCTCACCGACGCCGTGCACGCCGAGGGCGCCAAGGTCGGCGCGCAGCTCGGACACGCGGGCCTGGTGGCCAACACCATGTCGAACAAGACGCCGACGCTGGCCCCGTCGACCCGGATGAGCCCACCGGCCATGGGTCTCGTGAAGGGCGCGACCAAGGAGCAGATCCGCGCGGTCACCGCCGACTTCGAGCGCGCCGCCCAGGTGGCCATCGACGCGGGCTTCGACGTGCTCGAGGTCCACATCGGCCACAACTACCTGGCCAGCGCGTTCATGAGCCCGAACCTCAACAAGCGCAAGGACGAGTACGGCGGCTCGGTGGAGAACCGGGCCCGCTTCCCGCGTGAGATCGTCGAGGCCGTGAAGCGCGTCGCCGGCGATCAGGTGGCCGTGATCGCCAAGTTCAACATGGACGACGGCGTGAAGAAGGGCCTCTGGATCGACCAGAGCCTGCCGATCGCCAAGCTGCTGGAGGCCGACGGGCACCTCGACGCCATGGAGCTCACCGGCGGCAGCTCCCTCCTGAACGGCATGTACTACTTCCGGGGAGCGGTGCCGATGGCGGAGTTCATCGCCTCCCAGCCGCCGGCGGTGGGCCTCGGACTGCGCGTGATGGGTCGCAAGATCTTCCCGTCCTACCCCTTCGAGGAGGCCTTCTTCCTTCCGCTCGCCCGCCAGTTCCGCGACGCACTGGACATGCCGCTCATCCTGCTGGGCGGCATCAACAAGCTCGACACCATCAAGGGCGCGCTCAGCGAGGGGTTCGAGCTGGTGGCCATGGCCCGTTCGCTCCTGCGCGAACCGGACCTGCCCAACCGGTTCCGAGACGAGACCAGCGTCGAATCCATCTGCATCCACTGCAACAAGTGCATGCCCACCATCTACTCGGGCACCCGATGCGTGCTGATCCACCCGGACCCGATCGAGGTGACCAGGCCCTAGCTGCCGGCCCGATCGGGTCGACACGGCTCGGGTGAGGGGGCACACTGCACGGGCAGGAACCGAGCAGGGGCTCGGATCTCTGATGGCACAACGAGGGGAACCGTGCGCCGACTACTTGTTGCTCTGTGCCTGTTCGTGGCGACCGTTCCGGCGCTCGAGGTCGACGCCGCCGGGGCTGCCGGGTCCTTCTCGGCCGGCGGCAGCGTCAACCAAGTCTACGCCACGGGGCTCACGCCGGGGTCGAGCGTGGAGCTGCTGTCACCCTCGGACGTGGTGGTGGCCGCAGGGGTGACCGACTCCGCGGGAGCGCACCTGTTCCGCGACGTCGTGGCCGGCGACGGCTACGAGGTCCGCAGCGAAGGCGGTTCGGTAGAGGGGCTGGTGGTCACCGATCCCTCGGACCATCCCGACGACTCCTGGTACCAGGCGCAGGCGGCGACCGACCCGCTGTCTTCGGGCTACGGCTACCTGACCACGCGCGACGGCACCGAGCTCTCGGTGAACGTCACGTTCCCGATCGCCGCCGGACCCGGTCCTTGGCCCGTGGTGGTCAACTACTCCGGTTACAGCCCCAGCCAACCAGGTCTCCCGCCGGCCGAAGCGCTCTTCTACATCGCCCAGGGCTACGTGGTGGTGGCCGTGAACATGCGCGGCACCGGCTGTTCCGGCGGTGCCTTCGAGTTCATGGAGACCCTCCAGAGCACCGACGGCTACGACGTGATCGAGACCGTCGCCCACCAGCCGTGGTCCAACGGCGACGTCGGCATGGTCGGTATCTCCTACTCCGGTTACAGCCAGCTCTACGTGGCCGCCACCCAGCCCCCACACCTCGATGCGATCGCTCCGCTCTCGCCGTACTCCGACACCTACAGCGCCATCCTCTACCCGGGCGGCATCCTCAACGACGGCTTCGCCCTGGAGTGGGCCACCGACCGCGAGAACGGAGCGAGGCCCAGGGCCGCGGGCTGGGCCCGGGATCTGATCGCCGCCGGCGACACCGTCTGCGAACGCAACCAGGACCTCCGCCTCCAGAGCAAGCCGCTCCTCCAACGGATCTACGACACGCCCTTCTCGGAATCGGTCTTCGACTACCTGAACACAGAGACCTTCGTCGACCAGATCGAGGTGCCCACCTACCTGGCCAGCCAGTGGCAGGACGAGCAGACCGGGGGCAGCGCGGCCAACCTCATCCCGCTGTTCGATCCCGACACCCAGGTGTTCGCCTCCTTCACGAACGGCACCCACCTCGAACCGATGGCCCCGTCCGAGGCGGTCCACGCCATGGCGTTCATCGACATCTACGTCGGCAAGAAGGTTCCCTCGATCTCGGAGTTCGTGAACCTGGTGGCTCCCGCGGAGCTGGCCAAGCTCTACGGCAGCACCGACGTAGCAGCGTTCACCTTCCCCGACGCACCGTTCAGCGACCAGCCCGACTGGGCCTCGGCCAAGGCCGCCTGGGAGGCCCAGCCCCGGGTTCGACTCAAGTGGGAGAACGGTGGCGTTCCAGGCGAGGAGGGCATGCCCACCGGCCGCGCGGTGACCCGCCACGACGCCTGGCCGCCACCGGATCTCGAGAACGAGTCGTTGTTCCTCCACCCGGATGGCGAGCTGTGGGACTTCCCGTCGACCATCCCCGACGGGGTGGCCCGCGCGACCTCCAGCTACACCTACGACCCCACGACCAAGCGCTCGAAGACCTTCGGCGACGACCGAGACGCGGCGTGGCACCTCCACCCCGACTACAAGTGGGACCCGCTCTCGGAGGGCAACTCGCTCAGCTTCGTGACCGCGCCCTACGCCGAGCCGGTGGCCTACGCCGGCCAGGGCTCGGTCGACCTCTGGGTGCGGTCCTCGGCCGCCGACACCGACTTCGAGGTCACCCTCACCGAGGTCCGTCCCGACGGCCAGGAGATGTACATCCAGAGCGGATGGCTGCGGGCCAGCCACCGCGAGCTGGATCCCACCCGGTCCACGGAGCTGGTGCCCTTCCACACCCACCAGTCCGAGGATGCCGAACCGCTGCCCGCCGGTGATTTCACCCCCGTTCGCATCGAGCTGTTCCCGTTCGCCCACGTGCTGCGGCCCGGGTCCCGGCTGCGCCTCAACGTCGAGGCTCCCGGGGGGAACCAGCCGTTCTGGATGTTCGATGCCCTCGACGGCACCGCCACCAACGAGGTGGCCCACAGCACCAGCCGCCGGTCGAGGGTGGTGCTGCCCCGCCTGCCCGACGCGCGGACCCCGGCGGTGCCGGCGACGCTGCCGGCGTGCAGCCTCGACGGGGTAACCACCCAGGCGGTCTCGCTGCGCAACCAGCCCTGTCGTCCCTACCTCCCAGCTCGGATCGTCACCGACGTGGTGGCCACCGCCTCCTCCGTCGACCCGCCGAGCGTCAGCGTCACGTGGACCCCGCCGCCCGGCGCCGCCCCGACCGCGTACAGGGTCGAGACCCTGCCCGGTTCGGGCGGGTCCCCGACTACCGTCGAGGTCGCCGGCGACATCACCCAGCTGCCGGTCGACGTCTCGCTCGACGTCCCCTACGAGTTCAGGGTGACCGCCCTCTACGACGACCACGGGGCGCCGGCCTCGGTCGCTTCGATGCCGGTGGTGGTGCGCTCGGGGACGACCCCCACGACCGGGCCGCCCGTCATCCACCCCACCCCCACGTCTCCCCCTGGCTCGACGACCACGACCACCGCTCCCCCCACGACCCCTGCTACGCCGGAACCAGACGACGGCCACCAGCGGTTCGTGCGCCTGCTCTTCCGCGACGTGCTCGGTCGCACGCCCGACGCCGCCGGCGAGCGGTGGTGGATCGCCTTGATGGACGACGGGGCCACCCGTTCCGACGTGGCCGCTCGCTTCCGCCGGGTTCCGGAGGTCGACCAGCGGGTGGTTCGCACCCTCTACGACCTGTACCTCGACCGTGAGCCCTCCGCCGACGAGCTGCTGTTGTGGACCGGCTTCATCGGTTCCGGTGGCCGGGTCGAGGAGGTCGCCAGCCAGCTGCTCGGTTCGCCGGAGCGGTGGGCCGGCGCGGGTGGTGATGCCGCCCGCTTCGTCGAGGATCTGTTCGGCTCCGTGCTCGGTCGGGCTCCCGACCTCACCGAGGCCACGGCGCTGCAGAGCGTCGTGGCCGCCGACGGCCCGACCGAGGCCGCCCGGGCCCTGCTCCACAGCACCGAGTCGACCGGTCGCCGAGTCGATCAGCTCTACCTGGCGCTCCTGCACCGTGAGCCCGATGTGGCCGGTCGGGCCTGGTGGGCGAACCGCATCGCGGCGGGCGGCAACCTGGTCGACCTGCTGTTCTCGATAGCGGCCACCCCCGAGTACGCCGCCCAGACCCCGAGGGCGTCGGGACCCGACGTGCTGGCCACCGCCTTCGGGTGAAGGGCACGGGACCGGTCGCCCGTCTCCTGAGCTGCTCGTCCCCTAGCGGACGCGTGGCCTGCCGCCGGCAGCGTCGGGGGCGACCAGCTCCACCTCGAACCCGTCGGCGTCCTCCAGGTAGCCCACCGCGTGGTGGCCTCCCACCGGATGACGCTGGTCGTCGCCGATCGGACGCCAGCCGTAGCCCGGACCGTCGAGCAGGAGGTGTTCGAGGTCGTCGGTGTTGCCGACGTGGAAGGCTACGTGGTTGAGGCCCGGGCGGAGGCGGGAGTACAGCATCCCGGGCACCATGTCGGGCGACTCCTCGATCACTATGGCGCTGGCATCCTCGCGCCACAGGCGCCCGTGCTCCCACGACCGCTCGAGCTGGTAGCCCAGTCGACCGAGCAACCACCCCCACGACACCTCGGCCCGTCCGAGGTCCGGTACCCACAGCTGGAGGTGGTGTATCGACACGGGGGAACTCTACGGCGGTGCCCACGGGAACGCTGGAGCACGGCGGTGCCGACGCGCGCGATGCGACAGCTGAACGCGCCGGTCGTGCTCTCGGCCTCGCCGTCCGCGTACGCTCTCCTCGGGTCTGCTGAGGAGGGACGTTGGGGACGATCGTCATCACGGGATCGGCTGGCGGGATCGGTCGGGCCACACGTGCCCTGCTGGTGGCCGACGGCCACGAGGTCATCGGGGTCGACGTGCGCGACGCGGAGGTCGAGGCCGACCTGTCCACCGCGGGCGGGCGCAAGGCGATGGTGCGCGATGTCGAGGATGCATGCGACGGCGTGCTCGACGGGCTGGTGGTCGCGGCAGGGTTGCAGAACGACGACGGTCCGTCGGTGGTGTCGATCAACTACTTCGGAGCGGTGGCCACCCTCGAGGGGCTTCGTCCGCTGCTCGAGCGCAGCGCCAGCGCGTCGGCCGTGGTCATCTCCTCCAACAGCACCACCACCCAGCCGGGATATCCGGTCGAGGTGGCCGAGTGGTGCCTGGCCGACGACGAGACCCGAGCCCGTGCGGTGGCCACCGACGGCCTCACGGCCTATCCGGCGAGCAAGCTCGCCCTGGCGTTGTGGACCCGCAGGGCTGCCACCACGCCGGAGTGGATCGGGGCCGGCATCCGGCTCAACGCGATCGCTCCGGGCTTCATCGACACGCCGATGACCGACGGCGGGTGGGATTTCGTGGCATCGCTGGGCGACGTGTACCCCATTCCGATCGAGCGCCCGGGCCAGTCAGCCGAGGTGGCCGGGCTGATCCGCTACCTGTTGTCCGACGAAGCGGGCTTCTTCTGCGGATCGTTCATCGTGATGGACGGTGGCACCGATGCCCGCCTCCGCTCCGATGACTGGCCGCGGCCCATAGGCCTCTGATCGACGTCGACCGGCCGCGAGCCGCGAGACGCGAGGCTCCCCCGGTGGCGGAGGCTCCGTGAGACGTCTGCTCGTGACCCTGGCCGCGATGGTGCTCGTGGCCGTCGTGGTGGCCTGCAGCGGACCGGACGTGGGAAGCGACGCGCTGGCCGGCGATGGAGGAGGTGGGCGGGCGTCGTCGACCGGGTCGTCAGGCGAAGGGTTCTCGGCGTCGGTGGACATCAGCGACCCCGACGAGGGCTCCGCTCGCGTCGCCTGGAACGTCGGCTCCGACCTCCACCCCTCCACCGCCAGCCGGATCGTCGGCTACGAGGTCGAGATCGTGGTGGGCGGCCGATCGATCACCGACTCGCCGGTACCGGTCGAGACCCCGTTCGTGGACGCCGACCTGTGGGCCGGCTTCGGGCGCTGGGACGCCGACGTGCCCTTCCTCTTGGCGGTTCGTGCCGAGTTCGACGATGGAACCCGGAGCGCGCGGCTGACGGAGCGCCTGGTGCTGCCGGCGATCGTCCCGGCGGCCACCGACTGGGTCACGGGCGCGCCCGAGACCGTGGTGGACGATCCCGCCTCCGCTCACGGGCTGTCGATGTGGGTCGACGGGACGATCGGCTTCGCTTCACTTGAATCGGGGGTGCGGGCGTTCGGGGCGAACGGACCGTCGGTGGCGAGTTGGGAGGTGGGCGAAGACCGGTTCGTGTCGAAGCTGAACCACCCGGCTCTCAGGATCACGGGCCAGGACGACCTCTACGCGGCGGGGGGTCCGGTCCACGTGCACCGCGGCGATCCCGACGTCCCGTCCGACGATCGACTGATCATGATCTACCACGGTGAGGATCATCGGCAGGCCCTGGACGACGGGTCTCGTTGGTGGGGCTACCTCGGAATGGCGGTCAGCGATGACGGGGGTGAGACCTTCGTAGACGCAGGGAAGATCGTGGCTCCCGAGGTTCCCGTCACCGACGAGCTGAGGTGGGCCGTGGAGGTGGGGGGAGGCGCCTTCGCCATCGTCGAGGACGGCGGCGAGTCGTACTTCTACGTCTACTTCCGCGATACGTCGGCCGGGTGGCTCAACCGGAGGATGTCGGTCGCCCGGGCCACCGTCGACTCGGTGGTCTCGGCGGCACAGGCGTGCCGGCCGGCCGATCCGGCCACCTGCGTGGCGCCTCGGTTCGCCAAGTACGACGGGTCCGGGTGGAGCTCCGCCGGCGTGGGAGCGGACGGGACCTCTGGCGGGATCGGCGCCGACCTGTTCGGCTCGAGCCCCTACGCGCCGACGCCGATCTGGTTCGACGTGGTCGAGATCGAGCCACGCGGCCTGTACGTGATGCTGTTCTCGTGGGTGGTCCCCGACGACGTGCCCGCCGGGACGGGCCGGCGGGGTTGGTCGTACGCGGTGAGCGTCAGCACCGACGGGCTGGACTGGTCCCGGCCCGTTCGCGTCGCTGGTACGGATCTGACCCACGAACTGGTCTACGTGACGCTGGCTTCGGCCGACCTGACGTCGGCTCGACGATCGCCGGGCGACGAGCTGGTCGTGTTCAGGACCAGGACCGAGTTCGGTGAGCCGGGGCCGCCCGGCCGCTGGGCGGGAGACGTCACCCTCGACCGCCTCACTCTGTCCTACCGCCCGTAGACCTCCGCGGGCAGGCTCACATGATCGAAGGGACGATGGCCTCGATCACGCTCGGGCCCTTCTTGGCGACAGCGGCCGCGAACTGCTCGTTGAACTCCTCGGCGGTGGTGGCCCGGGTGGCCGACAGGCCCATGCCCGTGGCCAGCGCCACGAAGTCGAGCTCGGGGCGGTGGAGGTCGAGCATCTCCTTGGCCTTGGCCCCACCCTCTGCGGCACCGACGCGGTTCAGCTCCATGTTGAGCACCGCGTAGCTCGCGTTGTTGAAGATCACCGTGACCACGTCGAGCTCCTCTCGGGCCATGCTCCACCACGCCTGGAGGGTGAACATGGCCGCACCGTCGGCCTGGAGGACCACGACCTTGCGATCTGGCGCGGCCACGGCGGCGCCCAGCGCCACCGGCAGTCCCTGGCCGATGGCGCCGCCGGTGAGGCACATCCAGTCGTGGGCCGGAGCGCCGGCGGTGTGGCCGGCGGCGAAGAGACCCGAGGTGTTGCCCTCGTCGGAGACGATGGCGTCCTCGGGCAGCAGCGCACCGATGGCCTGGCAGACGGCATCGGCGGTGAGGGGCCCGCTGGGCAGGTCGGGCCGGACCTCGGGCTGGATCGTCTCGTTGGCCTCGGTGGCGCCGACCGCCTCGGCCAGCGCGGTGAGCGCCTCCAGCGGGTCGCCGGCCTGGCCCACCAGGGTGTGGACCGTGCAGCCCTCGGGGACGAGGTCGCTGGCCTTGCCGGGGTAGGCGAAGAACGAGACCGGCGACTTGGAGTCGACCACGATCATGTGCTTCAGGCCGTCGAGCTGCATCGAGGCGAACTCGGCCAGGTAGGCGAGGCGCTCCACCGGGACCCGTCCCGCCCCGCGCTCGATGCGCGCCGGGAACGTCTCGGCCAGCAGCTTGGCGCCAGTGGTGTTGGCGATGCGGCTCGCCTGCACCAGGGCATCGGCCCGACACGCCCGGCCACCAACGAACAGCGCCGCCGGCTCGTCTCCCTGGAGCACCTCGGTGATCCGGGCGAGGACGGCGTCGGCCACCGGTTCGGGGGTCCGCGCCGGCAGCGCTTCGGCCGGTTCGGCGCCCTCGGTCCAGCTCACGTCGGCCGGGAGGATGAGGGTGGCGATCTGGGCCGGGGGTCCAGAGGCCACGGCCACGGCCTCGGCGGCGTCGGCCGCCAGCGACGAGGTCTCGTTCGAGGTGCGGATCCACGACGACACGTTGCGGGCCACCGTCTCGATGTCGGACTCGAGCTGGGCGTCGTACTGCTTGTGGTAGGTGGCGTGGTCGCCGACGATGTTCACCACCCCGGTGTGGCCCTTGCGGGCGTTGTGGAGGTTGGCCAGGCCGTTGCCCAGGCCCGGGCCGAGGTGGAGCAGCACCGAGGCCGGCTTGTCGGCGATGCGGGAGTAGCCGTCGGCGGCCCCGGTGGCCACGCCCTCGAACAGCGCGAGCACGCCGCGCATCTCGGGCACGTCGTCGAGCGCCGCCACGAAGTGCATCTCGGAGGTGCCTGGATTCATGAAGCACACGTCGACTCCGGCGTCGACCAGCGTGCGGATGAGAGCCTGGGCTCCGTTCATCGGTTCAGCTTCCTTCTATGGGTTCGTGGTGGGCTGTGGCTGGCACCGGACCTGTTGCTTGGGTGCCCGTGTTCGTGGCGGCGGGTTCTGTGTGGCCCGGGGTGTGACGCTTCCTGGCCGGGGGTTGGTCGGTCGGTGGGTATGATCGGAAGCGACCACGCGGGTCTGTTCTGTGGGCTGTGGCGTGCACCGGACCTGTTGCTTGGGTGCCCGTGTAGGTGGCGGCGAGTTCGTCGTTGTTCGGGGTGTGGCGCTTCCTGACCCGTGGCGGTTCGGTCGGTGGGTATGACCGGAAGCGACCACGCGGGTCTGTTCTGTGGGCTGTGGCTGGCACCGGACCTGGTTCAATCAAAGATCGCGCCGGGATTGAGGATGCCGGCGGGATCGAAGGCGGCCTTGATGCGACGCATCAGGTCGAGCTTGTTGGGATCCTCGATCTCGGCGAGGTGGGCCTTCTTGGCCCGGCCGATGCCGTGCTCTCCCGAGACCGCCCCGCCCCGCTCGACGCCGGCCGCCAGGATCCCGTGGACGGTGGCATGGCACTTCTCGGGGTCGGGTTGGAACACCGACAGGTGGACGTTGCCGTCGCCCGCGTGGCCGCAACCGACCACCAGCGACCCGTACTCGTTGGCCACCACCTGGCACTGGTCGAGGTAGCCGGGGATCTCGGCACGGGGGACCACCACGTCGATGATCTCGTTGGCGTTCATGGCCTTGGCCGTCCAGAAGGCTCGTTCGCGAGCCTCGATCAGAGCCGAACCGGCCGACGGCGGCAGTACGTAGACGTCGAGGCCGCCCAGCTCGGTGCACAGCTCCGCCAGCGCCTGGGTGTCCTCCTCGACCCGGGAGTCGACGTGGTTCTCCAGCACCACCACCAGGTAGGCCATGGCCGCGTCCTTGATCTCCTGCGGCACGCCGAGGTCGAGGTTCGCCGCCGAGGTGATGGCCGTCATGGTTATGAAGTCGATGTACTCGAGGATCGTGGGGTTGATGCCGGAGCCGACGATGCGGGGGATGCTGGCGGCGACGTGTCCGAGGTCGGGGAACGGCACCAGCACGGTGGCGGCGTGGGCGGCACGCGGGTGCAGCCGCAGAATGGCCTCGGTGGCCAGTGCCAGGGTGCCCTCCGAGCCGATCACGAGCTGGGTGAGGTCGTAGCCCGAGGTGGCCTTCACGAACTTGCCGCCGGTGGTGATCACCTCGCCGGTGCCGAGCACCGCGGTGAGGCCGAGCACCTGATTGCGGGTGACTCCGTAGCGCACGGCCCTCATCCCGCCGGCGTTGGTGGCCACGTTGCCGCCGAGGCTGGCCGAGTTCTCGCCCGGCTGGACCGGGTAGATGAGGCCGTGGGGCTTGAGCGCGTCGTCCAGTTCGTGGAGCGTGACGCCCGGCTGGACCACGGCCACGTGGTTGTCGAGGTCGATCTCCACGATGGAGCGCATGTTCTCGAACGAGATGAGCACGCCGTCGGGGTGCGGGATGCACGCGCCGGACAGGCCGGTGCCCGAGCCGCGGGCGGTGATCGGGGTCCCTGTCGAACTGGCCCACGCCACCACGCTGGCCACCTCCTCGGTGGTGGTGGGCTTGACGACCGCTGCGGGACGCACCGGCTCGAGGCCCAGCGCCTCGTCGTGGGCCATGTCTTCGCTGACCGCCTCGCCGGTGAGCACCTGGCCGGCGCCGACCGCGGACTTGAGCGCTTCGACCAGATCTTCGGTGTCGACGGTCATCGCAGGTCCTTCCCCTTCAGCGCCGCGTCCCCGGCAGCGCGAGCGCAAGCATGCCAGTTCCCGCCGCTGCTCGGTCCCTGGCCTGGCTCTTTTGCGCCCGATGTCACCCCGTCCGGCCTCGGGCACCCCGAAGCAGGCCCCACTCGTTCTGGTAGTGGATCGTGGCCTG
>JAAZBK010000044.1 GCA_012513855.1 Acidimicrobiales bacterium | reverse complement strand
GCGTTGCGGTCGACGTCGTCGACCAGCAGCACCACGGTGTGGGTGCCGGGCTGGACCGAGGCGCGGAACCACTCCACCCACTCGTCGGATATGCCCAGGTCGACGCTCTTGGCGGTGAGGGCTCCGGTACCGGCTCCCAGCGCGGCGCCCGCCACCCACCCGACCGGCCCGCCGAGGACCAGCCCGAAGAGGCTGGCCCAAACGGCCCCGGACACGGCGGCCTGCTTGGGGCTGGGGTCGATCGTCTCGTGGACGGTGACCCTGTCGTCGTGGTCCTTGACGATGGTGACCACGTCGCGAAGGCGCAGCTTCTCGCGGGAGGCGAGGCCGGTCACCGCCACGACGTACTCCTTGGCCCGGAACGGGTCGTCGAAGGAGATGCCCACCAACTCGCCGTGATCGTGGTCGCCGAACGCACTCATGCTGCTGCTCCGCTTCGGGCCCTGAGGACCTGCCCATAGCCCTTCTGGTCGCCGAACCCTTCGGCGTAGGCCCCATCGTGCCAGGCCAGTCGGCCGCCGATCACAACGGTGGTCACGCACTCGTCGTGACGGCGGACCAACCGGCGGAGCCCGGGCATGCCGACCATGTCGTCCTCGGTCATCTCGTCGAGCCTGCTGTCGAGCGTGCCGGGGTCGACGATCGCCACGTCGGCCCGCCGGCCCACCTCGAGATGTCCGGCGTCGATGCCCAGGAAGTCGGCGATCTCACCGGTGAGCCGGTGGACGGCGCGCTCGCGGGTCATCACCTGGCGACCCTCGCCCTCGGCCGCGAGGACCAGCTTCAGCAGGTGGAGCGGGAAGTCGTAGTACGCCATGTTCCGAAGGTGGGCTCCGGCGTCGGAGAAGCCCATGAGCACAGACGGGTGGGTGACCACGTACTCGAGCGACTCCCGTCGTTCGTTGCCCACCACGGTGTACCAGCGCAGGTCGTCGCCGAATTCGGCCTGGAGGTCGAGGAAGCAGTCGAGCGGGTCGATGCCGCGCTCGCGGGCGACGTCGTCGAACGTGCGGCTGACCAGCGACTTGTCGGGGCAGTCGATGATCCGGGGCTCTCGCAGATCACGGTGCCACGCCTTGGGGGCCAGCGGGTTCGACCACTGCTTGCGGAACTTCTCACGGAACGCCGGATCCCGGAGGAGCGCCTTGCGCCTTTCGGGATCGGTCTCGTGGAGGGCAGCGGTGCCGGCACCCATCTCCTCCATCACCGGGACCTCGAGCCCGTCGACCCACAGCTCGAACGGCTGCGGCAGGGCCTGCCAGCGGAAGTCGGCGTTGAACCGGTCGTTCACCAGGTCGGCCATCTTCCCGGCGAACTTGTGGGTGCCGCGCATGGCCCGGGAGTCGATCATCGAGATCACCATGGTGCGGAGCCGCTTGCGGCGGACGCCCGTGCTCATCCAGGCGATGACGGGGATGTTCCAGCGGCCCTGGAGGTCGGGGACCATCTGGAAAACCCGGTCGCGCTCGCGCAGCCGGGCCGCCAGGTGCCGGTACTCCTTCCACGTGGCGTACACCGACGGCGTGGCCTGGGACCGGTACCGGTCGCCGTCGAGCTTGTCCCAGGGGAGCGTGTTGAAGCTCATGCCGAGGTAGCCGGCGTCGAGCGCGTCGTCGAGGTGGCCGCGCATCTGGTCCAGCTCACGGTCGGTCGCCTTGGCGGAGGAGTCGACGGAGCGACCGAGCCCCATCACCGCGGCCCGGACCGCGGAGTGGCCGAACATGGCGGTGACGTTGGGGCCGAGCGGCAGGCCGTCGAGGTGGCGCAGGTAGCCGGCCGGGTCCTCCCAGTCCTTCACCTTCTCGAGCAGGGGCAGCACCGCCTCGCGGGGAACGCCCTCCACCCGGCAGAACTGGTCGGCGAGGTCCTCGGGGGTGCCCATGGCGAAGGAGAGCCCGCACGACCCGACGAGCACGGTGGTGACTCCGTGGCGGACCGACTCGGTGAGGGCGGGGGCGATCTCGATCTCGGCGTCGTAGTGGGTGTGCAGGTCGATGAACCCGGGGGTGACCCACTTGCCGGCGGCGTCGATGACGGTGGCACCGTCGGGGGCCGGGAGGTCGAGCCCGACCTGGGCGACCACACCGTCTCTGACCAGCACGTCGGCCTGGATGCCGGGGCGCTGCCCGGACCCGTCGAACACCGTGCCGCCTCGGATGAGGATGGTCTGATCTTCCGAGATCCCGACGCCGCCCGAAGCGTTCGTGTCCCCTGGTGCTGCCATGTCAGGAAGGCTAGGTCCGCGCCCTGCACGGATCACCTTCGTGGGCCGTCAGCCCGAGATGGTGGTGATGCAGGTCTTGTCGCCGCTGGGGCGGCTGGCCTCGGTGAGCGCGGTGGTGTCGCCGTAGAGGGTCTCGAGCATGCCGCGGACCATGCCGCGGTCTACCGCGCAGATGACCGGGTGCTCGATGGCCGCGTCGCCGAAGGGGCAGTGGTCCGAGACGATCCGCAGCTGGCCCTCGTGCTGTTCGGCGTGAGCGGCGAAGCCGTGGGCCGACAGCGCGTCGGCCACCGCGTGGAGGGCGGTGCGGAACGATCGCTGGACGTCGGCGACGTCGCCCATCGCTGCGGCCATGGTCCGGCCGTACTCGAGGCCGACCTCCTCGGCCAGGCCTTCGGCCTCGTCGCGGGGCAGGCGGCTGAGGGCCTTGCCCAGCAACGACACCAGCACGTCGTCGTGGCGGACCGGTAGGTCTGGCACCACCGAGGTGCTGTTGGGCTTGTAGCGCTTGGAGGGACGGCCCGCGCCGGCGGTGCCGGGCGCCCGCCCCACCGACACCTCGAGGTGGCCGCCTGCGGCCAGCTTGTCGAGGTGGTGGCGAGCCACGTTGGCGTGGAGTTCGAACTGGTGGGCGACCTCGGTGGCGGTGACGCCGTCGGGGTGCTCGTGGGTGAAGAGGTAGATGTCGCGCCGGGTGGGATCGCCGAAGGCGGAGGTGATGGCGGTGACGGCGGACGCGAAGTCGGTGGGGCTCAGCGCGTCGGGACCGAAGCCCTCGGCGGGGCCCACACCATCTCTCGGACTGAGGCGCGGCGAGGTCACCCCGGTATTCTACCTATGTACATAGGAGAAATGCCCGAGCGTCAGGATCCGCCAGCCGTGCCTACCGAAGCCGAGATCATCGAGGCCATCCGTCCCGTCCAGGACCCCGAGCTGCACCGCAGCATCGTCGACCTGGGAATGCTCAAGGAGGTGGTCGAGGCCGGCGGAGCGGTGCGAGTGCTCGTGGCGCTGACCACGCCCGGCTGTCCTCTCAAGAACGAGATCACGTCGCGGGTGGAGTCGGCGGTGATGGCGCTCGACGGGGTGAAGGCGGTCCAGGTCGACTTCACGTCGATGACGCCCGAGGAGCTGGCTGCCCTGCGCCAGCAGCTCAACGGCAACCCCGCGGCCACCGCCGGCAGCCAGCCAGCCCACGGCCACGCCGAGGGCCGCTCCATACCGTTCGCCGATCCGGCATCCAAGACCCGGGTGCTGCTCATCGCGTCGGGCAAGGGCGGCGTCGGCAAGTCGTCGGTGTCCACCAACCTGGCGGTGTCGCTGGCCCAGCGGGGCAAGAAGGTGGCGATCGTCGACGCCGACGTGTGGGGCTTCTCCATCCCGCGCATGCTCGGGATCAGCAACGACCCCACCGTCATCGACAGCATGCTGGTGCCGCCGGAAGCTCACGGGGTCCGGGTGATCTCCATGGGCTTCTTCGCAGAGGAGGACCAGGCGGTCATCTGGCGGGGCCCGATGCTGCACAAGGCGTTGGAGCAGTTCCTCACCGACGTCTTCTGGGACGAGCCCGACTTCCTGCTCATCGACCTCCCACCCGGCACCGGCGACGTGTCGTTGTCGATCTCGCAGTTCCTGCCCCGGGCCGAGGTCTACGTGGTGACCACGCCCCAACCGGCCGCTCAACGGGTGGCTCAGCGGGCTGCCGCCATGGCCGAGAAGGTGCACCTCGAGGTCAAGGGCGTCATCGAGAACATGTCGTGGTTCACGGGAGACGACGGCAAGCGCTACGAGATCTTCGGTTCGGGCGGCGGCAAGGAGCTGGCCGACCGCCTCGAGGTCCCCCTGATCGGCCAGGTTCCGCTGCTCAACGACCTCCGGGAGGGCTCCGACCACGGGCGGCCGGTGGCTGCGCTGGACCCGGCCGGTGAGGCCGGACGGGCGTTCGCCGCCATCGCCGAGCAGATCGACGTCGAGCTGGCCCCCACCCGTCGCTACAACCCCGGATTGAGCCTCATCGACGGCTGACTGCGTTCGGTCCGGCTGCACGGCCGGCCCGGCTGCCGGGCGTCTCGACGTCGTCCCGTCAACTGGGCTCAACGACTTCACTTCCACGACCTTCGGGCCGATGGTACGGGGGCGAAGGGATCAGATGACGTCAGACAGGCCGGCAGACGACGTGGAACACAGGGGGAGGCTCGGCGCCATGCATGCGCTGGGACTCCTCGACGTCGACGACGACCCTGTCTTCGAAGCGGTCTCCTCGCTCGCGGCCCGGATGGGTCGAGGTCGTTGCGGTGTGTGGCTGCGGGGCAGTTCCCGCGACGGCGATCTCCGGCCGGTGGCCGGGGTCGACGGAACCGGGCGCGAAGGAGACCCGGAGCTGGGCTGGCACGCCCGCGATTCGGTCCTGCGCCATCCCGTGACCGTTTCGGGCATCGAGGTGGGCGAGGTTCGGGGGACCGACGTCGACGAGGCGGTGGTGGCCCACGCCGCCGCCGCGGTCCGCGACGTGCTCGAGGTCCGCTGGGAGGCGATGCGGCGCGACGAGAAGGGAGGGCCCGTCGGGGTCGTGAGCGTGAACGACCAGCTCGACATCGTCTGGGCGAGCGCCGAGGCCGTGGAGCTGAGCGTGGCGTCGGGCCTCGACCCGCTGGTGGGCAAGCACGTCCTCGACCTGGTCCACAACGACGAGCTCGCCGGATCCTCCGACATGTTGGCCCAGACCCTCGGTGGCCGCGGTCGCACCTCGGTGGTCGGCGTCAACCTCAGGCTGGGCGAATCTGCGCCCGCCCGCTTCGACATATGGGGCGACAACCGCTTGTCCGACTCGGCGGTGGGGGCACTCACGTTCGTGGTCCGGAAGGCCGACGACCGCAGCGAGCTGACCCTCCTCGCCGATCAGCTCTGGGTGCTGAACCGGCTGAGCGCGGGCGAGCCGCTCGGGGAGGTCCTCAACCGGGTCACACAGATGGTCGAGCATCGCGATCCGGCGGCGCTGGTCTGCATCATGGAGTTCGACGAGAGCTCGGAGGCGCTCCATCCGTTGATGGCGCCCCGGTTGCCGGTGCCGGTGGTGGGCAAGCTGATCGGGCTGAAGGTCGGGGCCGGGGAGGCGGCCGGCGGTGGGTCGATCCACGCCGGGATCACCCAGTACACGCCCAACGTGGCGGTGGACCCGGCCTACGCCGAACTGGCGCCGGTGCTCGAACAGCACGGTCTGAGGTCGTGCTGGTCGATCCCGATCCGCTCGCTGGCCGATGCCAAGGTCCTGGGCAGCATCGACGTCTACCGGACCGAGGTGGGCAACCCGAGCGACGCCGAGAGCAACATCCTCGTGCTCGCCGCCCGGTTGGCCGCCATCGCCATGGACCACGACTCCCGGGAACGTGAGCTTCGTCATCAGGCGATGCACGACCCTCTGACCGACCTGCCGAACCGGGCGATGTTCTCCGAGCGGCTCGAGGCCGCGGCCGAGGACGGGAACGTGGGCGTCCTCTTCGTCGACCTCGACCGCTTCAAGCTGGTGAACGACACCCTCGGCCACGAGTTCGGCGACGAGGTGCTGAAGGTGATCGGCCGGCGCATGGACGAGCACCTGGAGGACCCGATCCTGGTGGCGCGCTTCGGTGGCGACGAGTTCACCGTGCTCGTGCCCAAGGTGGAGAGCTCTGCCGACCTGGTGTCGGTGGCCGAGGGGCTGCTCGAGGCCATCGCCGAGCCGTTCGACATCCGAGGGCATCGGATCGTCCTCGACGCCAGTGCCGGAGCGGCGATGGCCACCGATCGGCCCGAGGACCCGCAGTCGTTGGTCCGCGACGCCGACTCCGCGCTCTACCACGCCAAGGAGCGTGGTCGGGGCCGCGTCGAGGTGTTCGACGACCGGATGCGCCAGGCCGATGCCGAGCGCGTCCGCATCGAGGGCGTGCTCCGCGAGGCCATCGCCGAGAAGCGGATCATGGCCCACTTCCAGCCGACGATCCGCGTGTCCGACGGGCAGGTGGTTGGGGCCGAGGCGCTGGCACGCTGCGACGCGGCCAACGGCGCCCCGCTCACGCCCGACCGCTTCATCCCGGTTGCCGAGGAGGTGGGCCTGCTCTCGGCGGTGTTCGACGCCGTGCTCACCGAGGCCTGCGAGATGTCGGTGGTGTGGAACCAGCAGCGGGCCGAGCGGTTCACGGTGTGGGTGAACCTGTCGCCGGTCCAGCTGGGACCACCGGCGGTGGTCGACCAGATCGCCCGGATCTTCCGTGAGACCGGGGTCGACGCATCGACCATCGGCTTCGAGGTGACCGAGTCGGGGATCATCCCCGATCCGCAGGAGGCCGCCGACTTCCTGCAGCGGCTCAAGGCCCTCGGAGCCCACATCGCCATCGACGACTTCGGCACCGGCTACTCGTCGCTCGGGTACCTCCAGGCGCTGCCGGTCGACACCGTGAAGCTCGACCGGAGCTTCGTGATCAGGGCGGGAGACGATCTGCGCAGCAGGGCGATCGTGCGGTCGGTGGTCGACCTCACCCGGGCCATGCGCCTGTCGTGCGTGGCCGAGGGGGTGGAGACGGTCGAGCAGCTCGACGTGATCACCGACCTCGGCTGCGAGCTGGTCCAGGGCTTCGTGTACGCCCGGCCCACAGCGGCGTCGGCGTTCACCGACTGGTTGTCGTCCCGCCCCTGAGCGCGCGCACCTCCTGATTGGCCCGTCTCGTG
>JAAZBK010000317.1 GCA_012513855.1 Acidimicrobiales bacterium | reverse complement strand
TCGGCGGGGCCGGCGCCATGAGCCTCACCATGTACACCGGTCACGTCCTGATGAAGACCCCCGAGATCTGGCCGGCCGACGTGCCGAGCGCCTTCCCCATCCACGTCGCCGTGGTGGTGGGCGTGGGTGCGCTCTTCAGGATCGTCGGCCGCAAGGGCCCCATGGAGTGGCTGGTCTCGTGGATGTCGGCCATGACCACCGACTTCGTCCGGGTCCTCATGGAGAACACCGCCCCCACCCGCTCCGGTCCCCGCTAGCCCTGCCGGCACCGTTCTGGTCACCGCTCGTTCTGGCCACTGCTCGTTCTGGTGACCGGAGCGCCCCAAGCCCCCGGACCCACGGCCCACGGACCACGACCGGAACGCAGAACGAGGGGCCCGCGGGCCCCTCGTTCGTTGGATCTGGTGCCCTGGCTCTGGCGCCCGGATCGGGCGCTCGATCAGGACGAGCGTGCTGTCAGGACAGGCGCTCGATGATCATGGCCATGCCCTGACCGCCGCCCACGCACATGGTCTCGAGGCCGAAGGTCTTGTCGTCCTTCCTGAGACCGTTGAGGAGGGTGTTGATGATGCGGGCGCCGGTCATGCCGAACGGGTGGCCGATGGCGATGGCGCCACCGTTGACGTTGAGCTTGTCCCACTCGATCCCGAGCTCGCGGGCCGACGGGATGACCTGGGCGGCGAACGCCTCGTTGATCTCCACGAGGTCGATGTCGTCGATGGTCATGCCGGCGCGCTTGAGCGCCTGGCGGGACGCCTCGATCGGGCCGAGGCCCATGATCTCGGGGTCGAGGCCCGACACGCCCGACGAGACCACGCGGGCCAGCGGGGTGAGGCCGAGGGCCTTGGCGCGGGTGTCGCTCATGACGACCACCGCGGCGGCGCCGTCGTTGAGCGGGCAGGCGTTGCCGGCGGTGACGGTGCCGTCGGGGCGGAAGACCGGCTTGAGGCCGGCGAGGCCCTCGGCGGTGGTGCCGGCGCGGATTCCGTCGTCCTTGGTGACGACGACCTCGTTGCCCTCGTCGTCGGTGGTGGTGACGGGAGTGATCTCGTTCTCCCAGAAGCCGTTCTCGAGCGAGGCCGTGGCCCGCTGCTGCGAGAGGGCGGCGTACTCGTCCTGCTCTTCGCGGGTCACACCCTTGTAGGTGGCGACGTTCTCGGCGGTCTGGCCCATGGCGATGTAGACGTCGGGCAGGCCACCCTCGAACGGGGTCCACGCCCCCTGGCCACCGGCCGAGAACTCGGCGGTGCGAGCCACGGCGTCGGCGTGCTTGGGGTTCTGGGGGCCGCTGTCGGCGAAGCCGTGCATGAAGCGGCTGACGGTCTCGACGCCGGCGGCGATGAACACGTCGCCCTCGCCGGCCTTGATGGCCTGGGCGGCCATGCGCACCGACATGAGAGAGGACGAGCAGTAGCGGTTGACGGTGACGCCCGGGACCTCGGGCATGCCGGCCTGGATGGCGACCACGCGGCCGAGGTTGTAGCCGGCCTCGCCGGCGGGCTGGCCACAGCCCAAGATGAGGTCCTCGACGGTGTTGCGATCCAGCTCCGGGATCTTGTTGAGGGCGGTGTCGACGATGAACGCGGTGAGGTCGTCGGGGCGCTCGTTCTTCAGCGAGCCCTTCTGGGCCCGGCCGATGGGCGTGCGGGCGACAGAGACGATTACGGCTTCGGGCATGGAGGGCTCCTCGGTTTTCGTTACCCCTGAACGTCCCTCTGTCTAGCAACTGCCCCGTTTCGCCCCCGAATCGACGCCGCGCCGCCGCCCCACCGACGCCACGCACCCAACCGACCCGACCCCGCCGCGGGCAAACCGACACCGACATGGCCATCTTCTGCCCGCCGGGCGGGCCGGACGGCGGCTCGCCTCGACGGCCGAGCCGGGTTGACCGGAGACCGCCCGTCGGTGACCATTGCGGTCGTGCGCGTAACGGCCGTAGAGATTCCGACCAGAGTTCTGGTGTTCGGCATGGCGCGCCCCGACGGCACCATCGACGGCCACGAGCTCTACCGGGTCGCCGATGCGTGCGGGCACTCCGACGAGCAGCTCCGGTCGTGCCTGCGCCGCCTGATCGCCGAGGGGTTGTTGGAGCGGAACGGGAGCGGGCGCGGCGCGACGTTCCGCACCACCCCCGCGGGCGACGACCTCCGGACCGGGTCGCTGCGACGCCACGAGATGGCCTACCGACAGGATCGCAAGGGCCAGGGCTGGGACGGCCACTGGCACCTCGTGTCCTTCGCCATCCCCGAGAACCGGCGGTCGGCCCGGGACAGGCTCCGCGACCGACTGCTCGACGAGGGTGGAGCTCCGGTCAACAACGGCACCTACGTGTCGGCCCACCCGTGGGAGCCGGCGGTACGAGAGGTCGCCAGCTCGCTCGGCGTGGCCGACCGCCTGACCCTGGCCAGCACCCAGGATCTGGAGATCGGCGGGGTCAGCTCAGCGCGCGAGCTGGCTCGTTCCCTGTGGCCGATCGAGGAGATCGCGGCTTCGTACTCGAGGTTCGTGGAGGAGCACCGCTACGTGGTTCCCGTGCTGGAGCGGCTCCGATCCCGCCATGACCGCATCGCCGACTCGGACTTCCTGCCCGGCGCGCTGAAGATGGTGATCGCGTTCCAGGAGGTGTTCCTGCGCGATCCCCTGCTGCCGCCCGAGCTGCTCCCCCGGCCCTGGCCTGGTCGAGCTGCGCGCGAGCTGCTGCTCAACAGCCGGCGGCTGGCTCTCCGCCTGCGCGAGGAGCACGAACGTCCGGCCCTGTTCGCCGCGTTCGACCAGTTCGCCGACCAGGCCGGCTGACCTGGCCGGCTGACCAGGCCAGCTGGCCCGGGGACCCCGCCGAAGAGCACGCCACAGCCCACGATCCCGCCCCGTCCGGCGCCCTGAAGAGGTAGACCGGATCGTCATGACGAACCGGATCGAGGATTACGCCCTGTTGTCCGACACCGAGTCAGCGGCCCTGGTGGGCCGCGACGGCTCGATCGATTGGCTCACCTTTCCCCGGTTCGATTCTGGTGCGTGCTTCGCCAACCTGTTGGGCGACCCCGAGAACGGTCGCTGGCTGATCGCACCGGCCGGCGAAGTCGAGCGCGTCGAGCGCTCCTACGCAGACAACTCGCTGGTCCTCACCACCCGGTTCACCACCGCGCAGGGCGAGGTCGAGGTGATCGACTGCATGCCGGTCCGCAGCGACAGCCGCCTCGACGTTGTCCGTCTGGTCCGGGGCATCAGCGGCAGCGTGGCGATGCGCATGGACCTGGTCGTCCGCTTCGACTACGGCTCGATCGTTCCGTGGACCAGAGCGATCGACGGTGGCGTGCGGTTCGTGGCCGGACCCGACGCGCTCAACCTGATCTGCGACGTCGAAGTCGTGGCGAACGCTGGCACCACCACGGCCGAGTTCACGGTGACCGCCGGCGAAGAAGTGGGATTCGACCTGGCGTGGCGTCCGTCCCACACCGCCCAGCCCGAACCCATCGATGTCTCCGAGGCCATCGGCTCGACCCTCGACTGGTGGGCGACGTGGCTGGCCTCGTGCCAGACCATCGGGTCCTACCGCGACGTGGTCCGCCAGTCGCTGGCCGTCCTGAAGGGGCTCACCTACGGTCCCACCGGCGGCATAATCGCGGCGCCCACCACCTCCCTGCCGGAGTCGATCGGTGGACACCGGAACTGGGACTACCGCTACTGCTGGCTGAGGGATGCGACCTTCACGCTGACGTCGCTGCTGGATGCGGGGTACACGACCGAGGCCACCGCCTGGCGGGACTGGCTGCTCCGAAGCGTCGCCGGGAGGGCCGCCGACGCCCAGATCATGTACGGACCCGCCGGCGAACGGCGCCTTCCCGAGGGTGAGCTCGCCTGGTTGCCGGGCTTCGAGGGCTCCGGACCGGTTCGGATCGGCAACGGCGCCC